>NZ_JALBGW010000239.1:0-5251 GCF_023006485.1 Neorhizobium sp. BETTINA12A | reverse complement strand
CGAGCGCCACGCGCTGCTGCTGGCCGCCGGAAAGCTGCGCCGGGCGCCGCCCCAGGAGATCGCCGATATGGACAAGTGCCGCGATATCCGCGACCTGCTTCTTGATATCGGCGGAGGCAACCCGCTTCACCATCAGCGGGAAGCCGATATTCTCCTCCACCGTCATATGCGGATAAAGCGCATAGGACTGGAAGACGACGCCGACATTGCGCTCTTGGCTCGGCAGATGGGTGACGTCCCGGTCGCCGAACAGGATGCGGCCCGAGGTCGGACGATGTATGCCGCAGACGGCAAAGAGTGTCGTCGACTTGCCGCAGCCGGAAGGTCCGAGCAGCGCCAGCATTTCGCCGGAACCCACTTCGAGATCCATGTCTTCGATGATCCTGGTGGAGCCGAAACTCTTGGAAAACTTGTCGAGCAGTATACGCATCAGCCCTTGGTGCCTCCGCCATAGATGTTCATGAGATGCTTCTGGAAGAAGACATAGAGGATCAGCACCGGCACGACGTAGAAGACGCCGACGGCCTTGAAGGTGCCGAAATCGAAATTGTTGTCGTCGATGATCAGGCCCGCCAGATAGACCGACAGGACCTGCACCTTCGCGCCTGGCGCCAGCACCTGCGGCAGGATGAATTCGCTCCAGCCGGTGAGGAATGAAAACAGCCCAAGCGCCATCACCGCCGGTTTGATCTGCGGCAGCACCAGCCGGCGCCATACCGTGAAGCGCGAGGCGCCGTCGACGGTGCCAGCCATCTCGATCTCCCAGGGCACGGTGTCGTAAAAACCCTTCATCAGCCAGATGCCGAGCGGCAGGTCGATCGCCGCCTTCACCAGGATCACCCCGATCAGCGAATTGTAGAGGCCGATCCACTGCAGCACGATGAAGATGGCGATGATCAGCGTCACCGACGGAAAGGCGTGCAGCACCATGACGCCGGCGAGGAAAAAGCCGCGTGCCGGCACGTTGAGGCGAGATAGCACGTAACCCGCCATCGACGAGACCGTGAGGATGACGCCGGTGATGCAGCTTGCGAAGATGAAGGTGTTGAGCGTGACGAGCCAGATGTTTGGCTTGCCGGTCTTGGTCTCCCAGAGGAAGCTCCAGTGGCGCAGCGTGAACTCGTTCGGGATCAGCGAGCCGACTTCCGTGTCGCTGATCGTGTCGATGAAGAGATAGGCATACATCACCAGCAGCGGCAGGCTGAAAAGGCCGAGCAGCAGGATCACGGGCAGGCTGGAGAAATTCGCCGAGGTCGTGTTTGACGAGATTTGCGGTTTTTCGGCCATGCTCAATCCTCGATCAGCGGTTTGGAGATCAGCGTGTCGTAGCGGAAGATACGCAGGTAGATGAGCGACAGCACGATCCCGACCACCACCAGCACCAGCGCCATGGCGGCGCCCAGCCCGTATTCCAGGTTACCGGTATAGTTGTTGAGCGCGGTGTGGTAGGCGGCGAGCGACCAGACTTCGGTCGCCCGCCCCGGCCCGCCGCGGGTCGAGAGGAGGATTTCGTTGAAGGAGGCGAGCAGCGACAGCGTCTGATAGCAGGTGACGAACAGGATCGGCCAGCGAAGCTGCGGCAGGATGATGTGGCGGACCTGCTGCCAACGGCTGGCGCCATCGACCTCGCTTGCATGGAACTGCGTCTGCGGGATCGCCTTGATCGCGGAAGAGAAGACCAGCATGCCCATCGAGGCCCCGATGAAGCCATTGATCAGGATCACGAAGAACCAGGCATTATAGGCGCTGTCGAGCAGGTAGTTCTTCGGCGGATAACCGAACTGGCCCATAAACATCGAGATGAAGCCGCTGTCCCAGGTCAGCCATTTCCACATCAACACGTAGATGACCACCGGCGTGATGCGCGGCAGTAACCAGATGGCGCGGAAGATGGATGCGGTTGAAGCCGGCATGTAGTGGGTGGTGATGGCGAGGAAGAGTGCATAGCTGACGTTGAAGACGAGCAGCGTGGTGGCGACGTAGAAGGCGGTGTTGAGGAAGATCGACGCCATGTCCGGCGAATTGGCGATGATCCGGAAGTTTTCCGTCGTCCACACCCAGCCGGTATAGGTGGCCTTGGCGACCGTCTGCTGTTCGGCTGGCGTCAGCGTGAAGCCGAGCTTCTTGAGGTTCGCCATCAGCTCGTCGCGGGTCTCGAACCGGGTATTGAGAACCGATCGGTTGAAGAGGTCGGAAATCTGCTTGACCTCGCGGGTCGAAGGCCTGTCCTTCAGCGCCTTGATCACCCGCTCCGCCTCGCGCCGGGACAGGAAGACCTCGCCCATGTGGCTGGATCGCAGCTCGGCAGTGAATCCGGCCTTGAGCTTCAGGGCATCGAGGGCGACAAGGCCCTCCTCGTCGATGACGAAGCGCGGCTCGGCAATGCCGCCCGCAAGGTCCGGCATCTCGGTCTTCAGACGGTTGACGGCACCTTGCGTGACCTGCCAGGCCCCGCCGGAAATGCCGGTCGCGGTGGTCATGTTGGTCATGGCGAAGATGGCGGTCAGCACGACCGGCATCAGGAAAAACAGGAGGATCATGACCGCGGCGGGCGCAATCATCACCAGTCCGAGCGTTCGCGACGTTCGCATGGGGTGAAGCCTTGGGAAACGGATGGATGCGGGCGGCGGAGCGAGCGCCGCCCGCAGTTCGGGGCGAGGAGTTTCGCCCGGATAGGTCGGCGCCCTGTGTCAACCGGCGGAGACACAGGGGCGCTTGCTTCAGCGGATGATGATGGCTGCGCCGAGCGTCGACTTCAGCTCGGTTTCGGCATCGTTGACCGCGGCATCGGCGGTCTTGGCGCCGGTCCAGGATGCTTCGAGGTTCTTCCACATGATCGTCCAGTATTTGCCGAAGTCGGCATTGTTCGGCATGGCGTTGGCATGCGGCAGCAGACGCTCGGTGGCTTCCGAAGCCCAACGGTTGGCGGTGTAGAGGTCGACCTTGGTTTCGGAGGGCGAGATGCCGAGATGGGCGGACTTGATCGCATGCAGCGCGTTGATGCGCGGCTCGGAGGCGATCTTGATCAGGTCGGCCGCGATCTGTGTCTCTTCTTCGGTATGGCCGGCCATCAGCAGGTAGGCGAGCGGGTGGGTCAGCGTGTTGGCCTTGCCGCCTTCGCCGGCCGGCGTCAGGGTGAACTGAACGTTGCCGAAAAAGTCCTTCAGGCCTTCCTGGTTGACGAGGCGGGCATAATGCCAGGTGCCGCCGTGCCAGATGCCGGCCTTGCCGGTGGCGACTTCCTTCCACCACTGGTCGCCCGGCATGCCGATATGGTTCTTCTTGGTGACGCCGGCCTTCACGAGATCGGCGAAATACTGGTAGGTGCGCTTCATCGCGGCCTTGTCGAAGACGAGCTTGACTTGCTCTTCCATCACGCCGCCAAAGGACGTGTAGAACTGCCAGTAGTCCGGACCGTTATTGGTGCGCGGATAAAAGCCATAGCCCGCCTGGACGAGGCCCTTGTCCTGCATCTTCTTGGCGTCTTCGAGGACGTTCTTCAGGGTATATTCGCCCTTTTCGACCTTGGCCGGCAGAGCCTCGATATCGGCATCCGAATAGCCGATCGCCTTCATGTAAGGCTTCCAGAAGAAGAACGGGCGGGATTCGGCGTCCTGCGGAATGCCGTAAACGGTGCCGTTGAAGGAGGTGATCTCCATCAGGTTCGGATAGATGTCGCTGATCGGCCAGCTGTCGAGGTCGATGAACTTCTCGACTGGAACGATGAGGCCGGCCTGTGCCCAGGGGCCGATGTCTTCATGGCCGGTGGCGACGATGTTCGGAGCCTTTTTGGCTTCCGCGGCCAGCGTCAGGGCCTGCTTGAAGTCTTCCCAGCCGGAATAGGGCGTCTTCTGGACAATGATGTTGAGCTGTTCGCCGCGGATGGCGGCTTCGCGCTCGAGAATATCGGCAGCGATGTCGAACGCATCGGTGCGGTAATTGTCGTTCGGCCCGGAACCGCCGGACCAGACGGAGATGGTGACATCCTTGGCAGACGCGAAGACCGCGGTCGAGGCGAAGAGCACGGCCGCGAGCGTGGCGGATTTGAGTATCGGAAGAACAGTCATGGTTTACTCCCCGAAGAGCGAAATGGCTTCTTCCGAACCCTGAAAGACCTGTCGGCCGGGGCTTGCGGAAGCGCTGAAGATCATCAACAGGAAGTGGTCTAGCGGCGCTCCTTAACACCGGGATGACAAAATGTACGCGTGTGCAAAATTTCTTCGAAGGACAGTTCTGTCGCCCGCTGGACCGAACCCTATGCCGCTTCGTTGGCGGAAGTGACCGTGACCCGGAGCCCGAGGGCCTTCAAGACGCCGAGCAGTGTGGAGAGCTTCGGATCTCCCTTATCGCTCAGCGCCTTGTAGAGCGCCTCGCGGGTAATGCCCGCTTCCTTGGCGACCTTGGTCATGCCCATGGAACGGGCAACATCGCCAAGGGCGATCGAGATAAGCTTTGGATCGCCATCTTCGAAAGCCGCTTCGAGATAGGCAACGCGCTCTTCGGGCGTCTTCAGGTAGTCCTGAACATCCCATTTCGTCGTTTCTATAGGCACTGTCATATCTCCTTCGCCATCTGTTTTGCCGAAGCGATGTCCTTGCCCTAGGTGCTCTTATCGCCGCCGCAAAGCAGGATGATGATCTCCTGGCCCTGCTGTATGAAATAGAGCCGGTAGCCGGGGCCGTAGGCGATGCGGGCTTCGCTGATGCCTTCGCCGACAGGTTTTACATCCCCCAGATTGCCAATCTCCATACGGCGAATCCGCGTAACTATCCGCATTCGGGCGTTATGGTCGCGAAGTTCGGCGAACCACTTTGAGAAAGCTGCCGTTTTGCGGACTTCGATCATGTGTAATCTATAGTTCACACTCGACCTAAGATCAATGCCCGCCTACCGTTCCAGCGCTACCGTCTTGATTACCGCAAAAACCGGCTTTTCCAGCTTCAGGTCGAGCCGTTCGACGGAAAGCGCGGTGATGCGGGCGAGCACGATATCTCCGCCGCAGCGGATGCGGATGCGGGCCATGCCGTCGCCGTCCGGCTCGATCGCGGCGATTATGCCGTCAAGAATATTAAGCGCGCTCAAGCCCTCCGGCCGCTGGGTCGCGACCATCACGTCCCGTTCGGGGATGTGCACGCGGACGCTCCGGCCTTCTTCGGCATGCGCGTTCGGCACGACGATCTGCGCTTGTGCCAGCCGGATCGTCGCCAGCCGGTGCGGGATGTCGATTGCCTCGACGACGCCGGTCAGCACC
>NZ_JALBGW010000238.1:0-5269 GCF_023006485.1 Neorhizobium sp. BETTINA12A | reverse complement strand
GGCCAGCGCGCCATCGGCGGCGAAACCGTGCTTGCGGAATTCGGCTCCGCCAAGGGCCCGATCATCAGCCGCCGCACGTAAAGGGAGCTAGAGCCTGATGGAGACGCCCGCCTCGCCGCCCTCGCCCCCTCATTCGCACACGGAACACAACAGCCCGAACGAAGAGGCCCGCGGGCCGCGCCTGCGCGAAATTCCGCTCCGGCTGCTGGTGCCGAACCTGATCACGGTGCTTGCCATCTGCGCCGGCCTGACGGGCATCAGGCTCGCCTTCGAGGGGCGCTACGAGTTGGCGGTCGCCATGGTGCTGCTGGCGGCCTTCCTGGACGGCATCGACGGGCGCGTGGCACGGCTCCTGAAAGCCACGTCGAAATTCGGCGTGCAGATGGATTCGCTTGCCGACATCATCAATTTCGGCGTCGCGCCGGCGCTGGTCTCCTACGCCTTCCTGCTCGACCAGGCGCATTCGATCGGCTGGATCGCCGCCCTGCTCTATGCGATCGCCGCCGGCCTGCGCCTTGCCCGGTTCAACGTCATGGAAGACCGCAACATCAAGGCGGACTGGCAATCGGAATTCTTCGTCGGCGTGCCGGCGCCGATGGGCGCCATGCTGGTATTGCTGCCGGTCTATCTCGGCTTCCTAGGGCTCGAAGCGACGCCGATCTTCGTTTATGCAAGCGTTGCCTATACGGTGCTGATCGGCTACTTGCTCGTCTCCCGCCTGCCGGTCTGGTCCGGCAAGTCGAGCCGCATCCGCCGCGACCTGATGCTGCCGATCATGCTCGCCGTGGTGCTCTATGTAGCGCTGCTGATGAGCTATACCTGGCAAGTGCTGTCGACCACCGTCGTTGCCTATCTCCTCGTCCTGCCGTTCAGCGCCCGCGCCTGGCACCGTCGCTACGGCACGATTACAATCGAGGATGACAGTACGCATGTCTGAGTCTGCTCGAACTCGGTAAGCTGCAACTTCCGCGCAACAGTTTCCCACAAGATGACAGTTCTACGAATATCGGGCGGCAGTGCCAGCTTGCCGGCCACGATTCCGCCCGCTTTTATGGGAAAAGCCGCGATCGCAAAATGCAAACAAGAGATTCGCGTGTTGAGGAGACAGCCATGAGCACCGAGAAGAAGATTGAATCCAAACCGGAAATGACCACGCCCTACCGTCCACTCGGCCTGAAGGCCGTGGTTGCCGCAGCCCTGATGCTGAACCGCAAGCCGAAGCTTACCCCAGCCGGCTGATCAGTTGGCTGACCGGCTTCATTCGCCGCTGAAAAAGCTCCACAGGAGCCCGAGCGCGAGCAGGCCCATGACGATGCCGATAACGACATCCAGCACCCGCCAGGCGGCGGGTCTGGCAAACAGCGGCGCCAGGAAACGTGCGCCGTAACCGAGCCCGAAGAACCAGACGAACGAGCCAAGCGCCGCACCGACACCATAGGCCACGCGTTCCGCCCCCTCGAAGGCCGCAGACAGGCTGCCAAGCAGCACCACCGTATCCAGGTAGACATGCGGATTGAGGAAGGTGAAGGCCAGGCAGGTCAAGACCGCCGCCTTCAGCCCCATCGGTTCCGGCGCACCCGCCACCATCGCGGCCGGCTTCACTGCCCGGCGGAAAGCCATGAAGGCGTAGGTTCCGAGAAACACCGCACCGCCCAGCGTCACCACCGAGATCAGCATCGGCGACCGAGAAACGATGGTGCCTAGCCCACCAACGCCGGCGGCGATCAGCGTCGCATCCGACAGCGCGCAGATCAGGCAGAGGATGAAGACGTGGGAGCGGATCAGCCCCTGGCGCAGGATGAAAGCGTTCTGGGCGCCGATGGCGACGATCAGCGAGGCACCAAGTGCAAGGCCGGAAAGGCCGGCGGAAAACAGGTTCATGAAATTGTCCGTCTGAAGGAAGAGAGCCGAGGGGTCAGAAAAGCGACATCTGGGTCGAGTCGGGTTTCGGCTTTTTCGGCGGTTCCTCTTCCGGCTGCGCGACCGCGACCGGTTTCTGCAGGTCCGGCCCCATGTTGGCGACCTTGTTGACGAGATCGGAAACCGGCAGCGCCTCGAAGAAATCTTCCTGCACCGGCCGCATCAGATCGGCCACCTCGCGCGGCTCCTGCGTCTTGCAGTCGAGCCACCGGGAAAAATCCTCGGGTTCGATGACGACAGGCATGCGGTCGTGGATGTGGCGAAGGCCGCCGTTGGCCGCC
The DNA here is from genome assembly GCF_023006485.1 of Neorhizobium sp. BETTINA12A. Taxonomy (NCBI): domain Bacteria; kingdom Pseudomonadati; phylum Pseudomonadota; class Alphaproteobacteria; order Hyphomicrobiales; family Rhizobiaceae; genus Neorhizobium; species Neorhizobium sp. BETTINA12A. The sequence continues at coordinate 3,068 of NZ_JALBGW010000238.1, read as the reverse complement.
GTCGTCATGATCGCGGCGGTATCGACTTCGGAACCGTCGGCCGAGGACCAGGTCTCCATCAGGCCGGCAAAGGCGACGACGCCGCCGCGCTTCGGGCGTATCCAATAGGCCTGCGGCTTGACGCCGCTTTCCTTCGGCGGCCGGCGCCATTCGTAAAAGCCGGTCGCGGGGATCAGGATCCGGCGATGGCGCATGGCGGCGCGGAAGGATGCCTTGCCGACCGCCGTCTCGGAGCGCGCGTTGATCAGCAGCGGAAACTCCTTCATGTCCTTCACCCAGCCAGGGATCAGACCCCAGCGCGCAAGAAAGGCGCGGCGTTCCGGCAGGTTGCTGCCCGGCTCACGCTTTTCGGACGACATGACGAGGAGGATCGGCTGGGTCGGGGCGATATTGTAGCGGGCCGGGAAATCGTCGAGATCCGCTAGGCTGAAGAATTCCGAAATATCCTTGGGGGTCGCCGTCAGGGCGTAGCGTCCGCACATGCGAACTATGTGGCATCGGGCATTGGAAGGGTCAAGCGCCGAGATCAGGCACTTCTCGGTCCAAACAGGATGATCGCCCCGCCGATGAGGCAGACGGCGACGCCGAGAACATCCCAGCGGTCCGGAACCCGGGCTTCGATGGTCCAGAGCCAGAGGATCGAGGCAAGGATATAGATGGCGCCATAGGCAGCATAGGTGCGCCCCGCCGCCTCGCTCGGCACCAGCGCCAGCAGCCAGGCGAAGACGATGAGCGACACGACGCCCGGCGCCAGCCACCAGACCGGCTTTTCCAGCCTGAACCACGCCCAGAAGGCGAAACACCCGGCGATCTCGGCAAGGGCGGCGAGGAAATAGAGGGTGTAGGTTTTCATCAGGGACGCGGGCTGGAACTGGATGTCAGGCGGTGCACGTTTTCACATGATCGAAGCAATGGAAACCGGAATGTGCGATAGAGGACCCGACTTCGAGACGGAGGAGTGTGTAAATTATCTGCTTACACATCTTGACGACATGTAAGCAATATACTCACATGTCGTATGATCAAATCCTTCACGAATAAGGCTTTGGCCACCCTGTTCCAGACCGGCAAGACGGGGAAAATCGATGCAAAGATGCACAAGCGCATCCTTGTGCGGCTGGACCGTCTGGAAGCGGCCGAGCGACCAGAGGACATGAACCTGCCGGGATTTGATTTTCATGCGCTGCATGGTCTTGATTCGCCCCGCTATACCGTTCACGTCAACGGGCCTTGGTGCATCACCTTCGAATTCGACGGCAAGGACGCCGCTCGTGTTGATTTCGAGCAATATCATTGAGGCGGCGGTTTAGGGAATGAGATCGATGGCGGAATATGAAGTAAGAAGGCCGATCCAGCGTTGCCCGTCACATCCCGGCGCGTTGCTTGAGGAGATCATCCCGGCGACCGGCAAGACGAAGGTCGAGATCGCGGAGCTTCTGGGCATTTCCCGCCAGCAGCTCTACGACATCCTGCGCGAGCGCAAGCCCGTCTCGCCGAATGTCGCGGCCCGATTCGGCAAGATGTTCGGTGACGGCGCGGCGATCTGGCTGCGCATGCAGGCCGCCTATGACGCCTGGCATGCGGAGCGCGAGGTGGATGTCAGCAATATTCCCACATTGAGCGCGGCATAGCCTGTTGCCGATGGAAACCGACATGTCCCAATCTCCCCAAGCCGCGTCCTCCGCCATTCTCGAACGAGATGGGCGGTTTCTGCTGATTCGGCGGATAAACCCGCCGTCGATGGATCTGTTCGCGTTTCCGGGCGGCCGGGCCGAGCCCGGCGAGACGCCGGACCAGACGGCAGTGCGGGAATTCTTGGAGGAGACGGGCATTCCGGTGCGTAATCCCGTCCTCTTCGCCACCTACGACCTGAAGAGCGAGAAGCAAGGTGGGCAGCATTTCTTTCTGTCAGTCTTTCGCGTGGAGGCCGACCCCGATAGCCAGGCGGTCGCCGCCGACGATGCGGCCGATGCCGGCTGGTATACGCTTGAGGAGATCCGCGACCTGGCCGTGCCGGCGAGCGTGCTCGAATGCGCCGAGAGGCTGGCGGCGGAGATCAATGCCCGCTAAGAAGGCTCGCTAAGACAGGCGCAATCGCGCCGCATCGGGACCCGTTCATGAAGCTCATTCAGCGACTTGGCTGCCTGACCCTGCTGGCAATCCTTGCGGCGACGCCGCTTGCCGCGCAGTCGGCGAAACAGCAGCCGTCCGCGCCGCCACCGCCTCCCCCGGCGGCCGAGGAAAAGCCGGCGCCCTATGACGGGCAACTGACGCGGCTGGCCGAAGTGCTCGGCTCCATCCAGTATCTGCGCGCGCTCTGCGGCGCATCGACGTCCGAATGGCGGGCCTCGATGCAGCAGTTGCTGGATGCCGATACAGGCACCGAGCCGAAGCGCCGCGAGAGGTTGACGGCGGCATTCAACCGGGGGTATCGGTCGTTTGCAGCCGTGCATACGTCCTGCACGGATGCGGCAAGAACCGCCGAAGAACGTTATCGTATCGAAGGCGCAACACTTGCGACAGAAATCGCCGCCCGCTTCGGAAATTAGAGGATTATTTACCTCTTTTGGCAGGAGGCCGTGTCGTTTTGATAAAAGGCTGATAAAGTTTTTAACGGGCTAGTAATTAAACGGGCACCGAGGACGACAGAATGCAGACAGGCCGCAACGACATCGACGACATGATTGTGCATGAGAAGATGCAGGCTGCCTTGGAATATCAGAGTGAGGCATGGGCAGATGGCCGTGCCGACGGTATCGAGCCGGAAATCATCGCCGACGCAGCTCTGGTACTTGCCATGCGGGAAACCATCCGCATTCATGGGGAAATGGGCGCCGAAGCCATGCTTGATTCGCTCAAGAGCCGCATGCTCGCCGGCGAATTCTCCCCCGAGCGCACTGTTCAATAAACGATAGAGGTTTCCCGTGCGAAACGCGGCGGAAACGACGATGCCCAAACTCTCCACCCGCCTTTCGGCGGCAATCGCGCTTGCCGCCGCCATGACAATGGCGGTCGGCGGCCAGGCCCTGGCGCTGTCCGAGCTGCGCCCGAGCGTCGAGCCACAACAG
>NZ_JALBGW010000237.1:0-5309 GCF_023006485.1 Neorhizobium sp. BETTINA12A | reverse complement strand
GGCTTGCCTTCGTCACGCCAAAGCTGCGCGCAAAAGGGGCGGAAGACGGGCTGCGCCTGCTGCTCTCCGATGACGCCGTGTCGGGCTCGCTGCAAACGCCGAACCTTTCCCGTTTTGCGTCGCGCCGGTTGTTCGAGCGGCTGCAGCAGTTGGAAGCGGTGCGCGAGCTTTCCGGCCGTCCCATCTTCCGCATCTACGGGCTCTGAGCATGGCGAAGCGGGCGCGGCAAATCGTCATCGACAAGGAGCTTCTCCACCTGACGCAGGAGGAGCGCCATCGCCAATGGGCGGCGCGGGTGGAGGCGGTGATCTTTGCCTCCTCCGAGCCCGTCACCCGAAAGGCGCTGGAGCGCGTCGTCGGCGAGGACTGCGATATCGAAGCGATCATCGAGGAGATCCGCGAGTCACTCAACGGCCGGCCTTATGAACTCGTCGCGGTCGCCGGCGGCTGGCAGCATCGCACCCGGCCGGAATTTGCCGATGTCATCCATGCTTCCGGTACTGCCAACGCACCGCCCGCGGATCTGACCGATCACCAGGCGTTGGTGCTGATGACGATCGGTTATTTCCAGCCGGTGACACGCGCCGAAATTTCGAAGATTTTCGGGCGCGAGGTGAGCCGTGATACGATCGCGACGCTCCGGCAGCTCGGTTTCCTCGCCTCCGGCCCGCGCAGCCCGACGCCCGGTGCGCCTTATACCTATATCACCACGCCGGCCTTCCTCACCGCCTTCGGTTTCGACACCCTGCGCGACCTGCCGGATACGGAAATGCTGGAGGATGCCGGACTGCTGAGCCGCACGCTGCCGGTCGACGATTTCGTCGAGCCCGAACTGGAAGAAGACGACGATTAGCGGCAGCGCTTGAAATGCGCGGAAATTGCGCTCATATTGAGCAATAGATGATCAAAACTGGATCAGGACTATTCTCATGGCTCATGCTTTTGAAATCGGCGCCGCCGCTTTCCGTGAACAGCAATCCGCGCTTCTGTCGGCGCGGCGGGTGTCCGATCTGCTCGGACTGACCCAGGCGGAACTTGCGAAACTGATCGGTGTCGCCCGCAACACGCTGACGGCGAAAAGCGGCGCCCGCAAGGTCGATCTGGCGCTCTCCCCGGTCGTGCGCATCCTGGCGATGGCGAGCGAGATGGCCGTCGACGAGAACCGCGCGGCGATCTGGTTCAAGCACCAGCCTATCCCGGGTTGGGCCGGCAAGACGGCTTACGACCTCGTCGGCGAAGGCAAGGCCGACAAGGTGCTCGCCTATCTGGAGGCGGTGCGCTCCGGCGTTTATGCCTGAATTGGCCCCGGAATCAGGCGTTCTCTGGCGTGCCTATGTGCCGCGCTGGGCGCACGCGCCGCTTTCCGGCGACGGCGCTGCCCGTTTCGGCGGTCGCTGGAACCCGGTCGGCGCAGCGACCATCTATGCCGCGCGCGAGCTTTCCACGGCCTGGGCGGAGTATAATCAAGGTTTCGTCCAGCATCCGGCCCTGATCGCCCAGCTTCGGCTCGACGGCGCGCGGCTCGCCGATCTGACCAGCCCTGAGGTTCTGTCCGGTCTTGGTGTCGACGAGACCATCCACCGCTGCGAATGGCGAGCCGATCTCGATGCCGGCCGGAGGCCATCGACGCATCTCCTCGCAGAGAGGTTGCTCGATGCCGGCTGCGACGGCATTATCTATCCGTCCTTCATGTCGCCGGGCGGAACCTGCGTCGCCCTCTGGCGCTGGAACGGCAAGGACCAGCCGAAGCTCACGGTCACCGACCCCGACGGCCGCTTGCCAAAAAACCCAGCTTCCTGGTTATAGTCGGGGAAGGGGAGAGCGTTTCTTGCCCGGAGCGTCGGTTCGACCACTGGGACGACCACCACCGCCTGACGCCACACCCACAGCTGTATGGAAAATACTCCGTTCAACCTTGGCATTTAAAATTTAGCGGAATGTAATGTTTTGGATGCATGATGGGCCGAGAGAAAGCGGTGCCCATGCAGCAGAACATCCGTATCACATCGCACGTCACGATCGTGCTGACATTGCTGACGGCCCTGACAGCGCTGCTTCTCGCCGGGTTCATGTGGCTTGCCTCGGTCAAGGTAGACGATCTCTCCTTGACCCGACAGCAGGGTTACGTCGAACAAGGCCTCGACGAGCAGGTGAAGACGGTACAGCATGAACTGGAAAGCGTCACCGTGTGGAACGACGCGGTCCTGCTTGCTGCCAAGAACGATCATCCATGGATTGCCGAGAATATCGGCACATGGATGAACAAATATTTCAGCCATGACCGCACGTATCTATTCAACGAGCGGGACGAGCTGGCCTTCGCCATGCGGGACGGCGAGGATATTGCGGCCCTGACCTTTCTCGACGATGAAAAGGCTGCGGCTGCCTTGCGGGAAGACATCCGGGCGGTGCTCCGCAAACGGATCGCACCCGGCGTTTCCAATCCCCCGGTGCTTGCCGAAATTTTCGCGGAGAAGATCCTTTCGATCGCCGGCCGGCCGGCTGTCGTCAGTGCAAGACCGATCGTCCCGAGCAGCGACGAGGTGACGCTGGATGCCGGCAAGGAATTCATCGTGGTTGCCGTCAGGTTTCTGGATGCCAGCGCGGTCGAGAAAATCGCGCGTTACGCGCGGATCGAGACGCTGCATTTTACCACCGATGCGGCCCAATCGACCGCGGCCATTCCGGTCATCGCCACCGATGGATCGGCGCTTGGATATATGGCTTGGCAGCCCATCCGGCCGGGCCTGATGCTCATCGAGCAGATCGCTCCGGTCGGCATTGCCGGTATCGTCGTGGCCCTGGGCGTGGTGATCTTTCTCGGCCGCGGGCTGCGCAAGACAACCCTCGACCTGTCCGAGAGCCGCCTGGCACTGATGCGCCACCGTGACCAGCTCGAAGAGAGCGTCAGGCTCCGGACGGCGGAGATCGAGCGCCAGCGGGAGGAACTCGACAGGCTTTTGGCGCAAGAGCGGCATGTGAACGCCCTGCAGCGTCAGTTCGTCAGCATGGCTTCCCATGAGTTCCGCACGCCGCTCGCCATCATCGATGCCGCGGCACAGCGCCTGTCGCGCACGAAAACAACCCAGAAGCCCGAATATGTGGAAGAGAAGTCGGCCCAGATCCGCGCCGCCGTGCTGCGCATGGTCGACCTGATGGAGAGCATCCTGTCGGCGGGCCGGCTGGAGACCGGCAAGACGACGCTGAAGCCGGAGCGCCTCTCGCTGGCGGAAATCATCGAATCCTGCTGCGCCCGGCAGATGGACGTTCGCAAATCCCACAGGATTCACCGGGACCTTTCGCATCTGCCGCAGACGATCCTTGCCGATCGCACCACGATCGAACAGGTCTTCACCAACCTTCTTTCGAATGCCGTCAAATATGCCCCCCACGCGCCGGACATCCATATCCGGACCTCGACGAAGAACGGCATGTCCTATGTTTCGATCCAGGATGCCGGCATCGGCATGGATGCCGAGGACCTGCCGAAGCTTTTTCAGCCCTATTACCGGGCCCGCAGCGCGACCGGAATCGCCGGTACCGGCATCGGCCTCAACCTCGTCAAGCAGATCGTCGACCTGCATGGCGGTTCGATTTCGGTCGAGAGCGTACTCGGCCGGGGAACAACATTCACGGTGGCGCTCCCGAACAAGGGACCGCTCGCAAATCTCATCAAACGTGCAGCTTAGGGAATAGCAGGATGATTACCGTACTATGCATCGACGACGAAGCGGATATCCGTCAGCTCATCGTTGAGGAACTGACGGACGCCGGGTTTGCAACTCTGGAGGCCGCCAATGGGCAGGAGGGGCTGGAGGCCATCCTGTCCTATTGGCCGGACATCGTCATCTGCGACATTTCGATGCCCGTCATGGACGGTCACCAGCTCCTGGCAGAAATCCAGATGAACCACGCCGAGCTTTTCAACATCCCCTTCATCCTGCTTTCGGCTTTGACCGACAAGGACAATGTGTTGACCGGACTGCGGGCAGGGGCGGCGGACTATCTGACCAAGCCGATCGATTTCGACCTTCTGCTGGCCAAGCTCGCCGGCTGCATCGCCCGCCTCGAAAACGACCGGGCGGTCGGTCGGGCACTTTGATCTCAAGGCAAGGCGGAGGAGTTCCTCCGCAGCCGCAGCTCAGGACGTAACTGCGAGTCCCGACCGGCGACCTGCCAGGAACCTACGGATCGCCGGGTCCGTTTCGAGACCGATGGCGCGCGCATAGGCGGCGTCGGCTTCTTGTCTTCGGCCGCAGCGGGAGAGCAGGTCGGCGCGGGCGGCCCAATAGGGCTGATAGTCGGCAAGGCGCTGGTCGCCGTTGACCGCATCGAGCACCGCGAGCCCTTCCTCCACGCTCCGGCCGCTGGCGATCACCACGGCGCGGTTGACGGCAACGACCGGCGAGCCGGTCAACGCCCCCAGATGGTCGTAAAGCGTTTCGAGGATCGCCCAATCGGGCTGACGGCCGAAACGGCGGATTGCATGGGCCGATTGCACGGCGGCTTCCAATTGATAGCGGCCAATCCTTCCGCGGTGACTGGCGGTGAGCAGGATGTCTTCGGCCTCGTCGATCAGCGTCCTGTCCCAGGCGGTCGGGTCCTGTTCGTCGAGCGCTACATAATCGCCGGCCTCGGTCCGCCGCGCGCCGCGCCGGGCTTCAAGATGCAGCATCAGTGCCAGCAGGCCGAGCGCTTCCGGCTCGTCGGGCAGCATCACGGCCACCAGCCGGCCAAGCCAGTTCGCCTCCTCCGCCAAAACGCGGCGACGGGACGGGGCGGCGGCCGGGTCGATCCAGCCTTCGGTGAAGGCCGCATAGATCGCCTCCAAAACCGCATCCAGCCGTTCGCTCATGTCGGCGCGTTCGGGCAGGCGAAAGGCGATGCCGGCGTCGCGGATCTTGGTTTTGGCGCGGACCAGCCGCTGCCCCATGGTGGCCGGCGGGACCAGGAAGGTGCTGGCGATCGTCGCCGCGTCGAAGCCAAGGATGGTCTGCAGGATCAGCGGCCCACGCATCCGGGCGTCGATCGCCGGATGGGCGCAGGCGAACATCAGCCGCAGCCGCTCATCCGGGATTTCCGCCTGCTGCTGATCGGAAAGCTCGTCGGACAGCAGTTTCAGATGCTCCGCAGCCGCGGCGCGTGTGCCCCCGCGCCTCATCGCATCGAGCTGCCTTCGGCGGGCGACCGTCAGCAGCCAGGCTTCGGGATTTTTCGGAATGCCTGCATGAGGCCAATCGGAAAGCGCCGAAGCGAAGGCTTCCGACAGCGCATCCTCCGCACCCGCCAGATCGCGGGTGCGGGCGGCG
>NZ_JALBGW010000236.1:0-5321 GCF_023006485.1 Neorhizobium sp. BETTINA12A | reverse complement strand
ATCGCACTTGGCGCCAGTTCCCGCACCGTGCAGCGGGCGCTGGACCAGCTTTTGGCAGCCGGCAAGGTGCAGTGGTTCGGCCAGGGGCGGGCGCGTCGGTGGATGGCTCCGTCCGTGCCGGGCTTCCCGACAATCTTGTTACTCCCCAGCCCGCTGCCGAACGATTAGGATGGGCCCATGAAAAAATCTCAAGCCGAAATAATCCGAGAATACGGCCCCTTCCCTGGGATAAATAACGTACATGGCGTCACCTTCGATGGCCGGCACGTCTGGTTTGCCTCGGGAGACAAGCTGAACGCCTTCGATCCGGCGAGCGGCGAGACGGTGCGTTCGATCGATGTCGCCGCGCATGCGGGGACTGCCTTCGACGGCAAACACCTGTTTCAGATCGCCGAAGACCGTATCCACAAGATCGATCCGAAAACAGGCACCATCCTCGCGACGATTCCCGCACCTGGAAATGGTGGCGATTCCGGTCTCGCCTGGGCCGAAGGAACGCTCTGGGTCGGCGAATATCGAGGCCGGAAAATCCATCAGGTCGATCCCGATACGGGCAGGATCCTCCGCACCATCGAATCCAACCGCGTCGTCACCGGCGTGACCTGGGTCGACGGCGAACTCTGGCACGGCGTCTGGGAAGGCGACGAGGGCGAGGTGAGACGCATCGATCCCCAAACGGGAGAGCCATTGGAAATGCTCGAAATGCCACCCGGGCTCGGTGTGTCGGGCCTCGAATCCGATGGCGCCGATCAATTCTTCTGCGGCGGCGGAAGCAGCGGCAACGTCCGCGTCGTACGGCGCCCCAGATAGGGACTTGCGGCCGCCTCGAAAGAGAGATTTTCACCCCGCCCAGCGAGATCGGCGGATGCCCTCTACGAACGTGGGCTATTCATGCCTATGTTGCGATAATGTTTGGAATTTGGGGATTAATCTGTTCCTGCTCCATGAGCTTCGCCTCTGGCTGGGCAAGATAGTCCACAAGGTCGGAAATCATCGAGCCCGCTGCCTCTCCACGGCGCAACTTCCGAGGCAGCCGCTCGCACAGGCGCAATCCCATCACGTTGTGCCGGCCGACGCAGCCAACGACATCTCGTGCAAGATTGGCGACGAGATCGTCGACACAAGTGCGACGAGATCGGCCTGACGTGAGGTGGAGGTCTTTGCATAGATCCGGCTGAGATGGGTTTTTAGCGTATTCCCGCTGATGGCAAGCGCGGCGGCACATTGCGCTGAACTCAATCCTCTGCCGATCTGCAGGACGACGCGCGCCTCCGCCGGCGTCAGATCGTAGAGGGCGATCAGCACGTCTTCAGGCGGCGGCGAAGCGGAGATGGTGGTCGATATGAACACGGCGGCGCACGCAGGCCTGAAGGCCGCTCGTGCAGTGCCTTCGCTGAGCGGCAGGACGTAAGCGACCGCCGGAGACTGTCCCGGGGCAGAAATTGGCAGACCGATACCGCGCGAACCCAGAAAGGCGTCCGCATGCGCCGCGGCCGCTATCGCGTCCAGCAATGCGCGTGAAACCATAGGGGTGTGAGCCTGAAGGACGCCGCTTCGCGAGCGCAGAAGTTTGTTCTCGTCGAGCATTTTTACCGCATGGGCATTGGCATGAAGAATCGCACCATCTGCTCCGGCGAGAATGACGGGAACAGCGAGGCTGTCGAGCACGCCGCGATATATGCCGGCGGTGACGCGCGTGTGGTCCAGGAGATCGCCGATCAGCGAAGCGCGCCGCAGGTGGGGTGAAAGCAAAGCCAGAAAGCGCTGTTCTTCATCACTGATCGGCGGCCGATTCGCCCAGGTCGTGGTACTGAATAGTCCGATCCGATCCGCCGTATGGACGAATTTCGTCGTGCACGCCTCCCGCAAACCTTGAGGTTTTGCCCATTCCTGAAAGAACGCGGATTGCTCCAGTTCCCCTTCACTGATGATAGACAATGTCCGCTGGGGTAGATCGATGTCGCCGATGACCGCGGCCCTTAGGCCAGGTATCGCGTCAAGCTCATAGTCCTGTAGCGCTCTCAACTGCTCGGCATCCCAGGGAGACTGCGCCGCAAATCGACCTCGACTGTCCCTGACGCTGGTCAGGGCAATCGTCGTGTAGGCAGCGTCGATGGTACTCGTGATGCGGGTCATGACGCCTGTCCAGCCTTCCGGACTCAAGGCGCAATCATAGATATCGCCGATGATCGACGACAATATTTCGTCACTCAGTCTGCTCATGCCGCCCCCTGCGCAATCGCGTCGTGTTCACCTCTGCCGGCCGGACATTGGCAGGAATACCGGGAAATATGCAATCGGAAGCTTTAGCGCAGCTAACTGGCCGGAAGACACAGCAACATCATACTTGCGGGTGACGACGATGCCGGGAACGTAGTTTAGAGGGCTTGGTCAAGGCGCGACGCGCACTCTCCAGCTTCGATTTTGAGACCCGTCCATGGATACCCGAATCCACCAGCAGCCGCGCCTTGTCGTCGTTGACGACGGAGCAAACCCATGGCGACGACGCGCGAAAGCCGTTGCCGCATTCCTCCTGATCGTGTGGTCGAGATGATCGGACCATGTGCATTTACCAAACTGGTTGCCTTGGCCCTCATCTGTTGCGCCGCCGTTGCAAGCTCTTCGTTGCCGGCTGCGGCAACGGTGTCACTGCCGGAGCGGATCGAGAAAACCGACGTGGTGGGAACCGCCTTCCGGCTTACCTTTTCGAGCGGCAGAGTTCTTCAGGGCAAAGAATTGATCGGCGCTACCCTGTCGCTGCTCCTGTCCGGCGACCCTGTTGCCCATCGTGTCCGCATCGATGACATCGTGACCGACGGTCGCGATCCCGAGGGCGAGGTGTTGCTGCACAAGGTCACCATTGTCGACGGCGCGACACCGGCGGAGCTCTGCGAAGCTGATCCCGATGGAAATCGCTGGATGTTTCCGCTCAGGGGGCAGTGGAACGGAGAGGGAAAAATGACTTCGCGATCCGGCTTCACCCTTACATGTTCGGCCGGAGCCCAGGGGAAATGCGTCCGCTTCGGTTATAAGCCCTGGAAAACCCTGTCAGACGGTATGGATCTGGCGGAGTACCACCGCGCCTGCGTCAATATGGTCCGTGCCGACTATTGCGGCGACCACGCCACGACCCGAACCGGCATGAAGATCGACATTTACGACGACCGCGGCATCCAGCGCGAGGCCGAGAGTTCCGGCAGCGATGAGTTGAGCTTTGAAGCGGCATGGAGTTCCACGGGAGCCGTCTGCGTAGCGCATACCCGGGTCCCCGAAAGGATGACGCTCGACGGCCTCAGCCGCTCCTGCCCTCGCCTCGCCGACCGCCTCGGCACGACGCCTTGCACACTACAGAATGCCGAAGCCGGGCTGTTCGGTAAGGCGTTGCTTTTCAACCGCTCCCGCTAGCCGAAAACCGTTTCCTGTCCTTGAAAATTTTGAAGCGCAGGAATTTCGAAACCGCTGGATTGTCCTCGGTTCCCTTCAGTCAAAAGGAAATGATCATGAAAATCCGCCAACTCGCGCTTATCGCGCTTCTCACTGCCGCCGCAATTCCTGCATCCGCGGAAACCGTGAGCAATGCCATCACCGCAAACGCAATAACGGCCAACGCCATCACTTCCAACGCCATCACCTCCAACGCCATCACTTCGAATGCCATCACCTCGAATACCAATTCCTCCAACATGAATGTTGGTTCGGCCGAGGGTATCGAGACCGGTGCCGGCCGCGTCGATGACGTCGTTGGTGTAGAATTGCCGAACGGCAAGACCATCACGAAATGAACTCGGAACGGGCGAGCGTTGTTCGCCCGTTCTCTCCGAGGCCCAATAAAGTTATTGCTCAAGATCGGCTCCAATTACACTTCCTGGCGATCTCACTGTGAGAGTTTCAGACGGTCTGGCGCAGTTCTGCGATCGAAAGCAGCGTCACGTCCTCAGGAAGCGCAGGAGCGCCGACATGAAGGCCGCCCGTCCGGCTCTGTCGCGGTCGAGATGCACGAAGTGCGTGGCATTCGGAATGGTGACAAGTTGCGCATTGGGCGCTTCCCTGGCGATGGTTTCGGCATCTGCTGATCTGCTCCAGAAATCCAACTGGGACCGGATCACCAGCACAGGCATCGACAGCGCTGACGCGTCCCATTGCCGGCGATCGAGCGCGAGTTCGAAACTATCGGCCATTGCACCGCTCGGAGCCCGAAAGCTCGGCGGATTGCGCGCCGACGTCGTTGGGTCCGAAGCGAGCGCGGCATCGCCATAGGCCTTTGCCAGCGACGGGTCCCGCCACTGCGACTTGTCTGCGGCGGGAATGCTCTTGTCCCAGGCGGTAAACAGGCTCTCCCGGGTGTTCAGACGGTAAGCACCGAAAGCAGCCGTATCGAAGGTTCCAGGACTTTCCTTGTCGTCAAGCGGCGAACCGCGTCCCAGTGTCGGATGCTCGTCGGACCCTCCGTAGAGCGTGTTGTAGAGAATGGCACGCTCGACCTTTTTCGGGTTTTCGCTCGCATAGGCGCCGACCCAGTGGCCGCCTGTGGCCCAGCCGACCAACGACACCCGATCATCGCCACTCCATCCGGATATGGCATCCACCGCGGCACCGATATCGGCAACGGCATCGGCCGTGCGGGCAAGCGGCGCGCCGCCTTCCGGCGGCCCATCCATACCCGGCGGCCGGCTCGATGCGCCATACCCCCTGAGGTCGAGAATGTAGATCTTGTGGCCTTCCGCTGCGAGATCGGCAGCGAGCGATCCGCCTTCGACCGGCAGATCGAAGGAGGCGGGCCCGGGAACGCGCGCGCCATGCACAAGCAGTACCGCTGATCTCCCGGGAACTTCCACTCGGCGCTTGACCTCCCGGACGAGCAGCCGCTCGCCGCCGGCAAGCTCGACGAAGCGATCGGTGCGCTCTATGTCCGCCGAAGCGGCAGTGCCGATAATCCCGGCAAGGGCAAGGGTGACGATCACGTCAGATGAGAACATGATGTTCATGGCTGAATTCCTTCCATTTTATTTCACGCCCATATTTGGACGAGACTGATCCGGAATCGATGACGCGCATGAGGCTTTTTGATATTATCGCGATATGGAACTCCGGCACATCAGACATTTCCTCGCCGTCGCGGAAGAGCTGCATATGGGCCGCGCCGCCGGGCGGCTGGGCATGGCGCAACCGCCGCTCAGCCAATCGATTGCCCGGCTGGAGAAGGAACTCGCCGTCAAGCTCTTCCTACGCATCAACCGAAGGCTAATTCTTTCCGACGCCGGCCGGGTTTTTCTCGACGATGCGCGCGCGGCACTGCGGCATGCGGACGCCGCCATGGCGCT
>NZ_JALBGW010000235.1:0-5337 GCF_023006485.1 Neorhizobium sp. BETTINA12A | reverse complement strand
GACCGAACTGGCGAGCGCCGCGGCGCTGCTGTCGCGCGGGGCGGGCACGACCACAGCCTCGTCCAGCCCGTAGGCCTTTTCCAGCCGGATCGCCAGTTCGACGCAGGTGTCGATGCCTTCGCTGATCCAGATCTGGACCTCGGAGCGCTTCATCGCCTCGTCGAGCAGGCGGATCACCGTCGAGCGGCTCAAGCCCAGCCGTTCGGCGACATCTTTTTGCGTCAATCCCTGGTTATAATAAAGCCATGCCGCCCGCAGCCGCATGGAGGCGGCTTCGGAATAGGCGGTATGGGTCTCGTGTCTGAGCCTAGCCAACGGGCCTCCCGGGACAATGATGGACAAGCCCCATGATATTTGTTCCAACTGACACATATGTCAATTCCGAAGAACAAATGTCTTGACTTTTTGACCGCCGGCAGGGGATAATTCTTGCCAACGCGCCGGAGGAGCCAAATCGCGCAACAGGCGTTTAGTTCTCCATATATCGAGGAATATTCGGATGACGTCTAAACTAGAGCAGCTTCGTTCCATGACCACGGTCGTTGCCGATACCGGCGACATCGAGGCGGTCGCCCGTCTGAAGCCCGTGGATTGCACTACCAACCCGACCATCGTTCTGAAGGCGCTCGGCACGCCCATCTTCGCCGACAAGGTCAAGGAAGCGATTGCCTGGGGCCGCAAACAGCCGGGCAATCCGGACGCCGTCGTGTCCGCCGTCGCCGACCGTCTGGCGATCACCGTCGGTGCCGCCCTGTCCGAGCTGGTGCCGGGCCGCGTTTCAACCGAAGTCGATGCCGACCTGTCCTTCGACACGGAAGCGTCGATTGCCAAGGCTCGCCATATCATCGCCGCCTACAAGGAGCGCGGCATCGAGCGCGACCGCATCCTGATCAAGCTCGCCTCCACTTGGGAAGGCATCCGCGCCGCCGAAGTGCTGCAGAAGGAAGGCATCGACTGCAACCTGACGCTTCTCTTCAGCCAAGCCCAGGCGATCGCCTGCGCCGAAGCGAAAGTGTTCCTGATCTCGCCCTTCGTCGGCCGCATTCTCGACTGGTACAAGAAGTCGACCGGCCAGGATTATACGGCCGAGACCGATCCGGGCGTCGTTTCCGTGCGCGCCATCTACAACTACTACAAGGCGAACGGCATCAAGACGATCGTCATGGGCGCCTCGTTCCGCAATGCGGGCGAAATCGAAGCGCTGGCCGGCTGCGACCGCCTGACGATCAGCCCGGCTCTGCTCGACGAGCTCGACAAGGACACCGGCAAGCTGGAGCGCAAGCTCGTGCCGGAAACGTTCAACGCGGAGCCGTTGCAGTCGCTCGACGAGAAGTCCTTCCGCTGGATGCTGAACGAGGACGCGATGGCGACCGAAAAGCTGTCGGAAGGCATTCGCGCCTTCGCCAAGGACCTCGCGTCGCTGCGCCAGATCGTCAAGAAGGAACTGACCCTCGCCGCAGCCTGATACCAGCTTCCACCGCCGGCATGAAGAAAGGCCCGTCTCGCGACGGGCCTTTCTGTATTGGCAAATGCTCAAGTCCGCGCTCGGGATCAGTCCGGCTTTCTGCTGACGAACAGGCCGGTTTCCTTCTCCACCTCGAGCACGCCGTTGCCGCGCTCGAATGCAGCGGCGATTGCTTCCCGGAACGCGTCCAATTGAGCCTCGTCCGCGCCGTCGCCGGGCGGGTAGGAGGTTAGCGCCAGAAAGACGTCCTCCGGCTCGGTGATCCGCATGTGTGCGGGGTGCTGGGAGAAGGCAACATTGCCAAACCGGGCACGCATCAGCTCCTCGGCCCTGTCGTATCCGAAAACGGCCGCGCTCGGATCGAATGGCTTGCTGCCGAACACGGTGGTAAGTTCGTAGATCCCGCGCATGTTGCCCATGCCGTTGGTAGTGACCGCCAGCCATCCACCGGGCTTCAGCACCCGGAACATTTCCGCGATTCCTGCTGCCGGATCGGGCAGGTGGTAGAGCATGTGCATGGCCACCACGAAGTCAAAGCTATTGTCCTCGAAGGGAAGGGAGGAAGCTTCCGCCTGACGGCCCGTGACCGATCCGAAGGGTAGGGACGTACAGCGCGCAAGGGCCTCTTCCACCATTCCGGAAGATTGATCGGCGAGCGTGAGGTCGAGATTTTCAGGTATATCGTTGATGACCGAGGCCCAGAACCAGGCGGGGCCGCAGCCGATATCGAGGACGCGGTCAGCAGGCCTCAGGGGCAGTTGCCGCGCAACCCAGGGAAACCAGCCGGTCTCGGCGATCGTATATTCCCTGTTGAGGCGCCCCCGAGCCGCCAGCTTGCGGCTGTCGGCATATTGAACGGCGTTGCCCGAGGTGATCGACGACATGGTGCCTCCTGCGGCGATGGCGGCCTGGCTTGCGCCACCAATATCATATCCCGGGAGTTTTGCAGTTTTGCAATCACAGGCTAGGTCTCCGGCGGCCGGTGACAGCCGCTGGAGAGGTGTTGCGAAGATCAGGCCGGCTGCGGCACCAGCTTGGCGGTGCCCGGCTTGCGCAGCAGCAGGACGGAAACCGCGGCGATCATGCACATCACGCCGGCGATCTGCAGGGCCGGCATGTAGGTGTTGAAACCGCTCTTCAGGTAGCCTGCGCCATAGGCCGCGGTGGCAGCGCCCAGCTGGTGCCCGGTGAACACCCAGCCGAACACCATGCCGGCCTTTTCGCGGCCGAATTTGTCGGCGGCGAGCTTTACCGTTGGCGGCACGGTGGCGATCCAGTCCAGCCCGTAGAAGACGGCGAAGGCCGACAGTTCATAGAAGCTGAAGCCGGAGACAGAGAGGTAGATCAGCGACAGGCCGCGCAGCCCATAATACCAGAAGAGCAGGATGCGGTTGTCATACCGGTCGGAAAGCCAGCCGGACATGATCGTGCCGAAGAAATCGAAGATGCCAAGCACGGCCAGCGTGCTGGCGGCGGCCAGCGGCGCCATGCCGAAATCGCCGCAGATCGAGATCCAATGGGTCTGGATAAGGCCATTGGTGGAAAGCCCGCAGACGAAGAAGGTGCCGAACAGAACCCAGAATGTGCCGCTGGCCGAGGCGCTCTTCAGCGTGGTGATCGGCGAGATCAGCGTGGTCAGCAGCTTGTGATCCTGCTTCGGTGACCTGGAGACGGTCGTCTCGCCATAGGCCGGCAGGCCGACGTCGGCGGGATGGTCGCGCATCAGTGCCAGCACGAGGATCATGGCGGCGCTGATGGCGAAGGCGGTCAGCGCCAGTGCCGTGCGCCAGCCATAGGTTTCGCTCAGGTCCGCCAAGAGCGGCAGGAAGACGAGTTGGCCGGTCGCGTTGCTGGCGCTCAACATGCCCATGACGAGGCCGCGACGTTGCGAAAACCAGCGGGAAGCTACCGTTGCGCCAAGCACCATGGCGGTCATGCCGGTGCCGACGCCGATGACGATGCCCCAAAGCGCCACCAGCTGCCAGACCTCGGTCATGAATAGTGAAACGACGATGCCGCCCAGGATCAGCGCCAGCGCGGTCGTTACGACCTGGCGGATGCCGAAATGGTTCATGAAAGCGGCGGCAAACGGAGCAAGCAGCCCGAACAGCAGCAAACGCACCGCCATGGCGGACGAGATGTCGGCGATATCCCAGCCGAACTCCTGATGCAACGGCTGGATCATCACGCCGGCCGAGCCCATGGCGCCGGCGGTCGCGAGCATCGTCAGGAATGTGGTGATGGCAACCACCCACCCGTAGTGCAGGTTTCTGGCCGCCATCCATTGGGCGGCGCGATTGGAGATCATGGTTCTGTCCCTTTCCTGGTCGTTGCCGCTCCGGCAGCGTGTAATTTTCGGGTATATGCCCGCTTTTGCATAAAAATCAGAGAGCCGCCAGCAGCTCCTGCAATTGTCTGGTTTTCTCGGCCCCGAGCCGGGCTTCGATATCGTCCTGGACGCTGTCCCAGAGCGGCGCGCCCTGCTTCAGGATCGCCGCACCCTTCGGCGCCACCGTCAGCATCGCCTCGCGCTGGTCCTCGCCATGGCCGATCGCCACCAGGCCCATGCGCTCCAGCACCTTGGTATTGCGGCCGACCGTCGAACGGTCCAGTTCCACCTGGACGGCGAGATCGGTCAGCGAGATCGGCGCCAGCCGGTTGATGTTGCGCAGCAGGCTGAACTGCCCGATGTTGACGCCAAGCGGCGCCAGGGCCTCGTCGTAATAGGACGAGACCTTTCGCGAGGCTTTGCGCAGCAGGATGCAGTGGCAGGTGTCGTTCGGCATAGAGCGGGTATATACCCGCGGTTCGATTTGCGCAAGAGGGGCGCATCAAAAGCTGGAACGTTTCGGAATGGCGCAGGCCGACCCGAAGAAAGACCTCCAGGGCACAAAAAGAATGGCCCGGCTTAAAGCTTCCTCAACAAGAATAGGCGACTATCCCGGCACTATTCCATCCTGTTGTTTTGCGTAGATATGGAGTTTGATCATGCCGGAGCTCGGCAAGTGAAGGGTCTGAAGTTCCGGTTTTCCAAGAAGCTCGTCTTCATCCTCATGGGCAGTATCGTCGTTCTCGGCGGTGGCAGCGGTGCGGCCGCTGTGCTCATCGGCACGGACAAGATCCTCGGCCCCTCCTATCTGGAGATCAACGGGCTCGAATGTACCGCGCTGGAAACGGTCAAGATCAAGCGCGATCAGCGTTACTGGATCCGCAAATACGTGGTGAGCGACGGAACCGGCGACGGTCTGGCGCGCATCCGCACGGCCTTGCGTGTCGCCAAGGCGGTCCAGGAAAAAGAAAAGGCGGATCTCGTCCAGGTGGCGATGATCGACAAGGCCGGCCCCCGTGATCGCGCTCAGATGCGCGGCCGCGTGATCGGTGCCCAGGTCGTCTATATCCCGGATCCCAACAAAGCGCCCGAAGGCGCCGACGTGAGGCCCTATTCAGCCTACTACCTCGATGGCGCGGCCAATTCGAACGGCGAATATTACGGCATGCGCATCGACCTGCCGCTTGAGGATGTCGAGACGCTCACCGCACGGCTGACCGACCACGCCGATTGCGTCGAACCTGTCGTCGCGGTGCCGGAAGGCGAACACGGCGCTTCCGCCAGCCATGGCGAGAAGCCGAAGAGCCACGGAGCAATGAGCGAAAAGCCCGCTTCCGGTCATGGCGAGCCTGCAGCCGACCCGCATGGAGCGCCAGCCGATGCGCATGGTGCTCCGGCCGAAGGCCATGGTGACGAAATTGCGGCCAAGGAAAGCGGCGGTTTCTTCAGCTCCATCACCGGCATGATCTTCGGCTCGAAGGCGGAAGCGCCGGCAGAAGCCGCACACGCGCCCGAGGGCGGTGCCGCCGCCGCTCAAACCCAT
>NZ_JALBGW010000234.1:0-5349 GCF_023006485.1 Neorhizobium sp. BETTINA12A | reverse complement strand
AAGGAAGCGGCAAGGCAGAGCGAAATGGTGGCGGCGGAGAGCGGCACCGGCGCCGCCTCGGTCACCCTCACCTTCGCGGTCAGCGCGAAGACGGCCAGCAGAACCACGAAGGGCGAGACGGCCAGGAACGACGCCCGCCAGGAATAGGCCTCGGTCAGAAGCCCGCCCGCCAACGGCCCGGCAATTGCCGCCACCGCCCAGACGATCGCCTCCACCGCAAACACCTTTGCGATCAGCGCGGAGGGAAAGTTGGCGGGGATGAGGCTGTAGCAGATCGCCACGATCAGCCCGTCGGCAATGCCCTGCAGCAGGCGCCCGGCCATGATCCAGGAAAAGGCCGGCGCCGACAGTGCCAGCAGCCCGCCAGCCGCAAAGATCAGCGCCGAAAGGACGAGAATGAAGCGCGCCCCGAACCGGTCGCGCATCGCCGCAGCCCCGGTGCCGCCGGCGATCGAGCCGAGGAAATACAGCGTATAGGCCCAGCTGAAATACCCCGTGCCGCCGATTTCTCTCGCCGCCGGCGGCAGCGCCGCAACGATCGCGAACTGGTTGAAGGCATGCAGCCCGATCCCCGCCGAGATCAGCCCCAGCATCGCCCCTTCGCGGCCCTTAAGAAGCCTCGACCAGCCCACATTGATGTCCTGCAACACGCCCTGCCCCTTATCCGGTTTTTCAGTCCCAGGCACGCTACAACCTCAAGTCTGATTGAGGTCAAGGGGGAAGCCGAAAATTAAACCTTCGCGTTTTCAGTATCTTAAGGCGTAATTGCAGATTCTCTCCGATGTTGTATTTTAGCTACAGCTTTCCAAGCAAACCGCTCTATTTGCGTTTTTGCCAACCAATCGGAGGGAATATCCATGAAGGCTCTTTTCATCCTTGCAGCGTCGGCCGCCATGACCGCCTCTTCCGTTGCTTACGCAGCCGACGCCGTCGAACAGATCCCGCAAGCGCCGCAAGCCGTCGAAACGCCCGTCGTATTCTCCTGGAACGGCCCCTATATCGGTGCCCACACAGGATATGCCTGGGGCAGCGGCGATGCCCCCGGCGGCGGTTCGGACGATTTCGACAGCTGGAGGCTTGGCGGCTTCGTCGGTTATAACTGGCAGTTCTCCAGCGGTTTCGTCGCCGGTATCGAAGGTGACGTCAACTACGACTGGAACAAGAACAGCTATGCCGGCGGCATCGACGTCGACACCGGGTTCTCCGGTTCGGTTCGCGGCCGTGTCGGTTACGCCATGGACCGGGCGCTGATCTTCGCGGCAGCCGGCTGGACGGCCACCACCGCCCATATCGACGGCGGCGGCTTTGACGACGACGACATGCTCAACGGCTGGACAGTCGGCGCGGGCGTCGACTACGCCTTCACCGACAACATCTTCGGCCGCCTTGAATACCGCTATAACGACTTCGGAAACGGCAGCCTTGGCGGCGCCGATTTCGACTTCAGCCAGCACGTGATCAACGTCGGCATCGGCGTGAAGTTCTAAGCCGCGGCTTCGGGATACGTTCAATGCTCCACCTTGCGACAAGGTGGAGCAAGATTTTGACGGTCGCCTGCTTCATCAGGGGCGTGCCAGCACCTTGAAGGCGATGAACTGCGTCTTCTGTTCCTTCGAGAAATTGTTGTCGGAAACAAAGATCAGCAGGTCGCTGCCATCGGTGCCCTTGGCGAAGGTGACGGCCTCGATATTGTCCGGCTGCAGGCCGATCGCCCGCATGTCGAGCACCTGGGCCTTGCGCACCGGCACGATGGCCGCGTCGGTATTGGCGAGTGAAGGGATGGCCGAGACATCGGTGGCGCCCTCGGTATCGACCATGAAGACCTTGATCGAACTGCCGAACCCCTGCGCAAAACCGCGCTCGACCACCAGAAGGCGGTGGTCGTCCAGGGCCAATATTTCCGACGCGCCGTTGTCGTTATAGCCCTTGTCGACGGTCGGCGCCTGGGGAATCGGCGCGACCGGATAGACATATTCGGCCTTCGGCCTGCCGCTTGCTGCATCGTAGCGGATCATGCGGGCGAGCGTGCCGCGGGTCAGCCCGGAGATCGGGCCGTCCTGGAACAGCGCCGATTCGACCTCCACCATCAGGTCGCCGCCGGGCAGCGTCGCAAGCCCTTCGAAGGCCAGGTTGTCGCGGATGCCGGCAGACTTGTCGGCGGTCGGCATAAAAGCCTTGGGAAGCTCGAACTCGCGCAGGAAGGCACCGTCCGGGCTGGCGACCCGCACGAAGGGCGGCAGCAGCTGCTTCACGTCGCCTTCGCTCGACCAGTAGATGCCGTCCTTGCCGAGCCGGATCGATTCCGGATCGACGCTCTTGGCCGCAAAAGCCTCGCCGTTCCTGTCCTTCAGGGTCACGGTCTTCACCACTTTCACATCGGTGATGCCGGCCGAGCTCGCCTCGATCGAAAGCTCGTAGAACCGGGCCGGCGCCCGTTCGGAACGGTCGTCGGAAATGGCGATATAGCGATTGCTTGCCGGGTCGTAATCAAGGCCGGACAGGCCACCGAACTCGACGCCGTCGAACAGCGTACCGGTCGGGATGCTAAATTCGCCGGCGAAGGAAAGCCCGATCGCCGCCTTGCAATCGCCGAACGGGCAAGGAGTTGCGACCGTCACACCGGGCTCGGCGGCATGCGCCGCGGGTGCGAAGAGGAGGACGAGGGCAACGGTTGAAAGCAACGCTTTGAGCATGATCGGTGTCCGGCAATTCGAGGCGGGTGAAAAACGGCGACCCGCCTCACGAATGAAAGCCTGTCCCGCAGTTGCTCTTCCTCTGCCACGCGAGTTTTGCGGACGTATAACGGCCGGCCGTCAGAATCTTGAAATTTTCATGACGGGTGGTGTGGGAGACCTCAGACCGCGGCCCTTTCCGGCGAATACCCCGCCTCGCGGATCGCCTCTTCGGCCTTCGCCGCGTCGCCTTCGATCGCCACCGTCTTGGCCGTCAGATCGATCGCCACCGCCGCGCCCGGCAGGGCTTCCGCCAGCGCGCCGCGCACGGTCTTTTCGCAATGGCCGCAGGTCATGTCCGGCACGGTGAAAATCGCAGTCATCCGAATCTCCTTGTTCGATAGGTGTGTTGTGCAGCTTCCCATGGAGGGAAGGTCAAGTGCATTTGAGGAATGAAGCCGGTGCGGCATTCTCCCAGTGATCTCCCCCCTTGAGGGGGAGATGTCATCGAAGATGACAGAGGGGGGTGGCGACGGTGCGAAAGTGCAGTGGCCGAAGAATATGCGGAGAGGTCACCCCCCTCTGCCCTGCCGGGCATCTCCCCCTCAAGGGGGGAGATTGGATGTGGCGCGGTCCTGCCTCATCCTGGTGGGAGGTATCAAGCAGTCTGTCTCATCTTTTTCCTCGCCGCCGGCACTGGCGTACCATCCCCCGCCAGATCATCAAGAATCGGGCAGTTGGGGCGGTTGTCGCCGCCGCAGCAGTGGGCGAGGTGTTTCAGCGTCTTCAGCATGCCCTGCATCTCGGCGATGCGTCGTTCGAGGTCGCCGATATGGGCAGTCGCCACCTCCTTGACGGCAGCACTTTCGCGGCTCTTGTCCTGCCAGAGTTTCAGCAGCGTCTCGGTCTCTTCGAGCGAAAAGCCGAGATTGCGCGCCCGCTTGATGAAGCGGAGGATATGCACCTCCTCCTCGCCGTAGACCCGATAATTGTTGCCGCTGCGGCCCATCGGGCGGATCAGGCCGATCTCCTCGTAATAGCGGATCATCTTGGCCGAAACGCCGGACGCGCTGGAGGCTTCGCCGATATTCATTTCGTTTCTCCCACTTTCACGGTCTTCAGCCGCAGCGCATTGCCGAGCACGAAGACGCTCGACAGCGCCATGGCGCCGGCGGCGATCATCGGCGACAGCAGCCAGCCGAAGGCCGGGTAAAGCACGCCGGCTGCGACCGGCACCAGCGCCACGTTGTAACCGAAGGCCCAGAACAGGTTCTGCTTGATATTGGTCATGGTCGCCCGGCTCATGGCGATGGCCGAAACCGCGCCCGACAGATCGCCGCCGACCAGAACCACGTCAGCGCTTTCGATCGCCACGTCCGTGCCGGTACCGATGGCGATGCCGATATCGGCCTCGGCGAGCGCCGGCGCATCGTTGATGCCGTCGCCGACGAAGGCGAGCTTTTTCCCGTCGACGCGCATCTCGTGGATCGCCTTCACCTTGCCTTCCGGCAGGACCTCGGCAACGACCTTGTCTATGCCGACCTGTCTTGCGATCGCCTCCGCGGTGCGGCGGTTGTCGCCGGTCACCATGGCCACTTCGACGCCCATCGCCTGCAACGCACTGATCGCGTCGCGGCTTGAGGGTTTCAGCGGATCGGCAACCGCGATCACCGCTGCCAGCTTGCCGTCGACAGCCGCATAAAGCGGTGTCTTGCCCTCGTCGCCAAGCCTGGCGGCTGCTTCCGCAAACACCTCAACCGAAAGCCCCAGCTTTTCCATGAACCGGTCGGCGCCGACCGAGATCTTGCGGCCGTCCACTTCCGCCTCAATGCCGTACCCGGTCACCGATGCGAACTTTTGCGCCTTCGGCACGGCCAGACCCTTGGCCTCGGCCGCCTTGACGATCGCCTCGGCGATCGGGTGTTCCGACTGCGCCTCGACGCTTGCGACCAGCGTCAACACGTCATCCTCGACAAAACCTTGCGCCGTCACAAGGTCGGTCAGTTCCGGTCGGCCCTTGGTGACGGTGCCGGTCTTGTCGACCACGACGAGCTGCACATTGCGCAACTCCTGCAGCGCCTCACCCTTGCGAAACAGCACGCCGAGTTCGGCCGCGCGACCGCCGCCGACGACGATCGAAGTCGGCACGGCAAGCCCCATAGCGCAGGGGCAGGCGATGATCAGCACGGCGACCGCATTGACCAGCGCGTGGGTGAGCGCCGGTTCGGGGCCGACGAAGAACCACACAAGGAAAGTGATGACCGCGAGCGCGATCACCGCCGGTACGAACCAGGCTGTCACCCGGTCGACCAGCGTCTGGATCGGCAGTTTCGAGCCCTGCGCCTGTTCGACCATGCGGATGATCTGGGCCAGCATCGTATCGCGGCCGACCTTATCGGCCCGGAAACGGAAGGCGCCGGTCTTGTTGATCGTGCCGCCGACCACGATTGCGCCGGCCGCCTTTGCGACCGGCAGCGGCTCGCCCGAAATCATCGATTCATCGACATTCGAGGAGCCGTCGATGACCGTGCCGTCGACGGGAATCCGCTCGCCCGGCCGGATCACCAGCACGTCGCCGGCGACCACCTGTTCGGTCGGGATATCCAGCAGCTTGCCGTCGCGTTCGACGCGGGCGGTCTTGGCCTGCAGCCGGCTCAGCTTCTCGATCGCCTCGCCG
>NZ_JALBGW010000233.1:0-5499 GCF_023006485.1 Neorhizobium sp. BETTINA12A | reverse complement strand
CTGCTCGACGGCCCGCTTTTCGGTGCGTTCGGCGCCTATGGCATGGACGGCGCCCGCACGCCACGTTCGAAACTGCAGAGCGACATGGCGAAATGGGCAAACGACCCGGCGCAGGCCGCGCTCTGGGAGGCAAAACCGGTGCGCGGCGAAATCGGCATCCTGGTCGTTCCCGAGACTCAGGAATGGGATTACCTCTTGAACTACGACCGCAAGGAAAAACCTTATCCGGAGGCGATGTGGGGCGCCTATCGCGCCTTCCTCGAAAACGGCGTCCAGCCGGACTGGGTCCATATCGACGATATCGATGCCTATGACCGCCTCTATTTCCCCTATCCGATCATGTTCACCACCGAGCAGGCAAAACGCCTCGCCGCCTGGGTGGAAAACGGCGGCATGCTGATCGCCGAAGCCTGCCCCGGTTATTTCGGCGACCGCGGCCATGTCGGCCAGGTGCAGCCGAACATGGGCCTCGACAAGGTTTTTGGCGCCCGCGAGGATCAGGCCGAGTTCATGCCGGATATCGGCGACCGCATCCATTTCGAGCTGGACGGGGCGGCGGTCGACGGCGGCGGTTTCCTGCAATCCTATGTGCTTGCCGGCGGCACCGCGCGCGGCAATTTCGACGACGGGCGGCTTGCCGTGGTCGAGCACGCCTATGGCAAGGGCCGCACGCTGTTGATCGGCACCAATCCGTCGGTCGCCTATTACAAGTCTCAGGGCAAGGCGAACGGCGCCTTTTTCGCCGAACTGCTGCGCTGGAGCGGCTGCACGCCGCATGCGGCCCTGTCGAACAAGGCGCTGTTCGCGCGTATCCACAAGGGCAACAAAGGCAGCTTCCTCTGGCTCGTCAACCCGACCCGCTCGCCGCAGGCGACCGAGGTCAACCTGGCCGAAAGCCATGGCCAACTTGCCGCCGGTAAGGCGATCTGGCCGGTCGGAAGCACCCATGATGGCGGCAAGATCGAGGTGCCGGCCCGCGACGTGCTGATCCTGCCGCTCGACTGATACCAATTTGCCGCCCTCAGCCATCGACGCCCGAGGGCGGCACGGATTCCGATCGTTCGTCTACAGCCTCGTAGACGTCCCGAAGCGCTTGCGGTAATGGCAAAGGCAGGAAGACTGTCGGAGAAAAGAATGCCTGAGCGGGATGCCATCGTCGTCGGCGCGGGGTTCACGGGCCTGAGCGCCGCCCTGGAGCTTGTCGATGCAGGGCTCGACGTGCTGCTGCTCGAAGCGCGCGACAGGGTCGGCGGCAAGGTCGAATCCGAGACGCTGCCGGACGGTACCCGGATCGACACCGGCGGGCAGTTCTTCTGCCGCGACATGAGCGAGCTGATGGCCCTCATCGCGGAAAACGGCAAGACCCCGGTCATGACCCACTATGATGGCGAGGCCATCTACCGGCCGCCGGTCCCGCCGCAGCAGGGTTATGCGCGCTGGCAGGGGGTTGATGCGCTCCGCGACCGGATGATCGCCACCGATCCGGACGACCCGGAACTGGCAAAGCTGACGGTGGCCGATTGGGTGGACCGCCAGGACGACGTGCCGGCCGACGTGCGGAAAAGTTTCCTGCGGCTGATCAAGGGCCTCTGGTGCCGCGCACCGGAGGAGGTCGCCTTCACCTGGCTCGCCTCTAACGACCGGCGTATCACCAATACCTATTCGGAAATGGAAATGTTCCTGCCCGGCACGCTGCATGCGCTGGCCGAGCAGCTGGCGGCCAGGCTCGGCAATCGGCTGCGCCTCGGCACACCGGCGACCGGGATAGAATATTCCGATACCGGGGTCACCGTCACCGCCGGCGATGAGCGGTTCTTCGCGAAACACATCATCCTGGCGCTGCCGCCGGTGATGATCCGCCGGCTTCCGTTTTCGCCCGCTCTTCCCGAGCGGCTGCGGAAGGCGTTTTCCGCCTGGGCGCCAGGCCTATCGATCAAGCTGCAGGTCAGCTACGACAAGCCGTTCTGGCGCGAGCGGGGGCTTTCCGGCGCCGTCATGTGGCACGAACCCCAGGGCCTCTATGCCTGCGATGCCAGCCACGACGATTATGCCGGCCTCATCGTCTTCGTCGGCGGGCCGGAAGCGCAGCAATGGCATGGGCGGCCCCGCGAGGAGCTCACCACGTTCATCCGCGAACAGCTAAGCGCAGCTTTTGGCCCCGAAGGGGGCAATCCGCGCGACATCCATGTGCGGGACTGGGTCGACGACCCCTGGAGCGGCGGCGCCTATAGCGACGTCGTCGTCGATCTCGATGCCCGTTATGCGGAGGACATCATCAACGAAGGCGTGCCCCCTGTCCATTTCGCGTCGTCGGAACTCTCCCCGTCCTATCCTGGCTATGTCGACGGCGCGATCGTCGCTGGCAGGCTGGCCGCAGCGCGGATCATCGCGGCGACCCTGCGCGGCCAGTCCGAGGCCAGTGACGACTGAGGCTTCGATCCGACAAAACGGCACCACATCCGTTCTGCCACCTTGCGGGCTTTCCTGTCGACAATACGTGTGCAATTGTCCTGCCGCATTGGCTTGCGACGCAGAACGGTTAAATGATGGCGAAGAACGAACCTGCAGAAACCGATATCCCCCGCACCCGTGGTTCCGGGACGCAGAGCGTCTATACGGTCCTGCGCGGGGAAATTCTCGCGATGACCTTGCCCCCCGGCAGTCCGCTCGACGAGGTCCGGCTGTCGGAGCGTTTCGGCATGTCGCGCACGCCGATCCGCGAAGCGTTGTTGCGGCTTTCCGCCGATGGCCTCGTCACCACGCTGCCGAACCGCAACACCATCGTCGCGACGATCGATTTCGCCTCCCTGCCTCCCTATTTCGATGCGCTGACGCTGATGTACCGTGTCACCACCCGCGGCGCGGCCATGCGCGGCACGCCCCAGGCTATGGGCGAGATCCGCAAGCGACAGGCAGAGTTCGCGGCAGCGGTTGCCGCCCACGACGCCTTCGCGATGATCGAGGCGAACCGGGAATTCCATGTGGCGATCGCCGAACTCGCCGGCAACACCTATTACACCACCTTCTTCGCCCGACTGCTCGACGAGGGGCGCCGCATCCTGCGCCTCTATTATCGTACCTTCGACGACCGGCTGCCACGCCAATATGTCGACGAACACGAGGAGATGATCGCAGCGATCGAAGCCCGTGACGTCGAGCGCTCGGACAGGCTCGCCATCAGGCATGCGGAACAAATCGTCCGGCAGATCCAGGATTATATCGCCCGCGATCTCGGCCATCCGATCGATCTTGCCGTCTCCTGACCTCACCTTCCGCATTCGCTTCACAGGACCAGAAATCATGAATTCCTCTTCGGTCGACGCCGTCGTCATCGGCTCGGGCATAATCGGCGCGATGTCGGCGCATTACCTGCTGGAAGACGGCCGCTCGGTGCTGATCATCGAGCGCGGGGAGGTGGCCCGGGGTGCAAGCAGCGGCAATGCCGGCATTCTCGCCTTTCCGGAAATCATCCCGATCGCCGCACCCGGCATGATGTGGAAGGCGCCGAAATGGCTGCTCGATCCGCTCGGTCCCCTCAGCCTGCCGCCGTCCTACGCTCTCAACATGGTGCCGTGGCTGTGGCGACTGTGGCGGGCCAGTGCCCGGCCGGCCTATGAGCGCACCGTCGGCGTACATGCGAGGATGATGCCGATGGCGCGCAGCGAAATGCTGCAAACTGTCGAACGCACCGGCCTTCGGGCGATGGTCAAACAGACGGGCACGCTCGACCTCTACGACAGCGAGGCGAGCCTCAATGCCGCGGCTGACGACTGGCAGGCGAAACGCGAGGCCGGTTTCGAATTCCAGAAGGTCGGCCGCAATGAGATCGACTCCCTGCAGCCGGGCCTTGCGCCGCAGTTCCGGCATGGCATCTTCACGCCTTCCGGCCTGCAGGTTTCCGACCCGCTGGAATTCACCCAGGCCCTCTTCAGCAACGCCATGTCCCGTGGCGCATCGCTGAGGATCGGCGAAGTCATCCGCATCGAGCCGATAAACGACGACGCCAGGGTCATCCTGGCGGATGGCGCCGTCTTCGATGCGAAGACGGTCGTGCTGGCAGGTGGCGCCTGGTCGAAGAAGATCGTAACCAGCCTCGGCGATCATGCGCCGCTCGAAACCGAGCGGGGGTACAACACGACGCTGCCGCAAGGGGCCTTCCCGCTGCATCGCCAGCTTTATTTCAACGACCACGGCTTCGTGGTGACGCCGCTTTCCTCCGGCATCCGCGTCGGAGGCGCGGTCGAGCTCGGCGGGCTGACACTGGCGCCGAACTACAAGCGCTCGGAGGCGATGCTGAAAAAGGCAAAAAGCTTCCTGCCCGACCTGAAGACCGATGGGGGCCGCCAGTGGATGGGTTTTCGTCCCTCCATGCCGGATTGCCTACCGGTGATCGGCCCATCGAGCGCAACGCCTGCAATCATCTACGCCTTCGGCCACGGGCATCTCGGCCTCACCCAGTCGGCCGCGACCGGCCGGCTGGTCGCCGATATCGCCGCACGCCGGAAGCCTGCCCTCGATATCGAACCCTATAGCATCAGCCGGTTTCGCTGACATTGACGACGGCGGAATGCAGGTCGGCTGCAGGTGCCAAATATCGCTGTCGACAAACTGACTACAGCGCGATATAACCCGAGCGACATCGAAAGGAAGCGGACATGGTCTGGTCTCACCCCGTCCCCAAGATTACCGACGACGAACGGCGGCAGCGCCTTGTCCGGTTGCAAGCGTCACTGGACGACAAGGGGTTGGGCGGCATCCTGCTCGGCGCCAGCGAGAGCCTGCGCTATTTCACCGGCCTCGTCTGGCACCAGAGCGAACGCCTGCTTGGCGCGCTGGTGACACCGAAATCGGTAACCTATATCGTGCCGGGTTTCGAACAGAGCCGCGTCGAGAGCTTGTCCCACCTGCCGGGCGAGATCGTCGCCTGGCAGGAGGATGAGGCGAGCGCCGCACTGGTCGCCTCGCTTCTGCCTGCCAATGTGAAACTTGCGCTCGACGACGCGCTGCCGCTGTTCGTCTACCACCAACTCGCCGCCGTTTTTGGCATTGAGCGGCTTGTCGATGGCGGCCGACTGATCCGCGATCTCAGGCTCCGGAAGTCGCAAGCCGAGATCGATCTCATCCAGCATGCGATGAACCTGACGCTCGAAGTGCATCGCCGCGCCCATGCCTTCATCAAGCCGGGCGTGCTCGCCTCCGATGTGGTGCGCCATATCGACGAACAGCATCGCGCGCTGGGGGCGACAAGCGGTTCGAGCTTCTGTATCGTCTCCTTCGGGGTCGCGACTTCGCTTCCCCACGGCGCCGACGGCGAGCAGACCTATGCTCCCGGCGACGTGGTGCTGGTCGATACCGGCTGCCGGCTCGACGGCTATCATTCGGATCTCACCCGCACCTATGTGCTGGAAGAGCCTGCTCCGGAATTCGCCAGGGCCTGGGCGATCGAGCGCGAGGCGGAGCAGGCCGTCTTCGATGCCGCCCGCCTCGGCGCCACCTGCG
>NZ_JALBGW010000232.1:0-5630 GCF_023006485.1 Neorhizobium sp. BETTINA12A | reverse complement strand
CCGGCAGGACCTGGCCGAGGATGACCTCGTCCACTTCCGCCGCCTCGATGCCGGCGCGCGCGAGCGCACCCTTGATCGCCGCCGCACCCAGCTCATGGGCCGGCACATTGGCAAAGCCGCCGTTGAAGGAGCCAACCGCGGTACGGCCTGCGGCAGCGATCACGATAGATGGATTGGTCATGGACGTTTCCTCTTATCCGTTATTTGTCTGCGAGACTGGCAAAGCTTGAGCCGAGAGTCAAACGGCAGCTGAACGCCGCTGCCAACCCGTCGGGCGTTTCGAAAATGCCCGTTAGATTTCACGGGTTTGCTGCGCAACAAAGCAATCACCGCGCCGCACAAATCGTTTGTAAGTCCTCGTCATTTAGGCTTACATTCCTGTTGGGAGAAGCATGCCAATCGATAATGACCAAACCATATTGACGGGAGCAGGAGGCAATCATGGCGAAGACCGAAGGCGAAATCATAATCAAGAAATATGCCAACAGGCGCCTCTACAACACGGGCACCAGCACATATGTGACGCTGGAAGACCTGGCGAAGATGGTGAAGAAGGGCGAGGAATTCACCGTTCAGGACGCCAAGAGCGGCGACGATATTACCCATTCGGTTCTGACGCAGATCATCTTCGAGCAGGAGTCCAAGACCGGCAACACGCTGCTGCCGATTTCCTTCCTGCGGCAGCTGATTTCCTATTACGGCGACCAGATGCAGATGGTGGTGCCAACCTTTCTCGAACACTCGATGAAGGCTTTTACCGACCAGCAGGTTCAGATGCGCGAACAGATGACCCGCGCCTTCGGCGATACGCCGCTCAGCAAGAACCTGCAGATGCCGATCCAGATGATGGAAGAACAAGTGCGCCGCAACACGGACATGTTCCGTCAGGCCATGCAGATGTTCTCACCGTTTGCGGGCCAGCCCCAGGCACCTGCCGCCAAGAAGACCGACGCCAAGGACATCGACGAGTTGAAGGAACAGCTCCGCAACCTGCAGAGCCGCCTCGACAATCTTTAAAATCTGGATGAGCCGTCAGAGCCCGATCGACACGTCGCGGCCGGCCGAACGGATTGCTACCGCAAAGCCGCCGATGACGTCGACGAAGGTGATCGTCATCAGGATGAAGAAGATCTGCGTCGCGGCATCCCGCACCAGCAGAAATTCGACCAGATAGGCAATGAAAACCAGCATCGACAGCATGTGGTTGATCAGCGAGCCGCGGCCATTGCGGCTGGCTTTCAGGATTTCCACGAACAGGAAGACCAGCGAGACGACGATGATCACGTCGCCGAGCGTCATGGTCCAGACGGCACCCGACAGCATCTGAAGCGAGCTGATGACGGTGCCGAGCGACGCAACCCCGCCGCCGCCCAGAATGCCGAGCATGGCGAGATTGTAGAGAATGAACGGGATGATCATCAGCGGCAATGCGGCAAGCATGGTCCAGAACTCCAGTCGACGTGGCCGGACTGTACGTACTTGCCCTGCTTTCGCAAGTCTTCGCGCAACAAAACAAGTCTTCGCGCAACAAAAAAGGCCGGCAGAGCCGGCCTTCGATGCAATAGAACCTAGGAACGCTTATGCGCTTTCCTTCGGCGTCAGAACCTGGCGACCGCGATACATGCCGGTCTTCAGATCGACATGGTGCGGACGGCGCAGTTCGCCGGAGTTCTTGTCTTCGATATAGGTCGGAGCCTTGAGTGCGTCTGCGGAGCGGCGCATACCGCGCTTCGACGGGCTCGTTTTTCTCTTCGGTACAGCCATTTTCGTTACTCCACTTGCGTGCAAAACATAATCCCCGGCCGGAACTGAGGCCGATTGGACATGTCTCGATCTCGGAAATTTGGGCGGCTTATACATGCCCCCCAGGGCTTTGACCAGTCCCCAAGCCTATTTTTTCGGAATTCCCGCTCAAACTTCGTCTTCCGGCACGATCCAGGTTTCGGCAAGGGCTGCGTCCTGCCACTTGAGCCAAGCCGGATGCGATTTCATTGCCGCGATATAGGCGAGCGTTTCCGGATCCGTCGTGAGATCGTAGACGTCAAAACGGCTGACGACAGGCGCGAACATCGCATCCGCTCCGGAGAATACACCGAACAGGAAGGGGCCGCCGGATTTTGCCCGGAGCTCGCGCCAAATCGTCTCGATGCGAGCGACATCGTCCATCACGCCGTCGGCGACAGCGAGCCTCGCCTTCGGACGGCGCATGTTCATCGGACAGGCGTTGCGCAGCGCGCCGAAGCCGGAAATCATCTCCGTCGAGACGGAACGCGCCACCGCGCGGTCGGCGGCAGCCTTCGGCCAGATGCCCTTGTCCGGGAAAAGCTCGGCGGCGTATTCGATGATCGAAAGCGATTCCCACACCCTGATGTCGCCCTGGTGCAGCACCGGCACCTTGCCGGTCGGCGAGATCGTCTTGAATTTCGGATTGCCGGCCGGGAAGTCGAAGGGGATCAGCACTTCCTCGAAAGGAATGCCGGCCGCCGTCAGCGCGATCCAGGGGCGGAAGGACCAGGAAGAATAATTCTTGTTGCCGATATAAAGGGTAAGCTTTTCCATGGGCCACTCTCCGGTTGGTTTATGAGCCTCATAATGGCCTTGCCAGGAGACGACCAATGAAATCGATAGACCTCAATCATAAATGCATTTGATGTAATCGCCGGATCCCCGCGCCCGGCGCTCGACGAGCACGGCCAGTTGCTGAACGCCGCGGCTCGGTTTGCTGGCCACGCGGGTGATCGGGTTGGGAAGTGCTACGGCCAGAAGTGCCGCCTGGCGGGCGCTCAGTTTCGAAGCTGGCACCTTGAAATGATATTGCGCCGCTGCCTCCGCGCCATAGATGCCCGGCCCCCATTCGGCGATGTTCAAATAAATCTCCATCATCCGGCGTTTCGACCAGACGAGGTCTGCGCCGAGCGCCAGCGGCAGCTCCAGCCCCTTTCGGATGAACGAGCGGCCGTTCCAGAGGAACAGGTTTTTGGCGGTCTGCATCGGAATGGTGCTGGCGCCCCGCGTCGCCTCACCGTCGAGGGCATCCTCGACCACCCCGCGCATCTGGTTCCAGTCGACGCCACCATGAAAACAGAACTGGCCGTCTTCCGACATCATCACCGAACGGACGAGATTGGGCGAGATCTGGTCGAGGCTCACCCAGCGCCGGTCGTATCCACGAAACAGCGCCAGTTCCGACAGCATTAGCGTCGAAACGGGGCGGGTGAATGGAAGCGTGTAGACGAAGATCAACAGATAGGGCAACACCACCAGCGCGATCGCGATCAGCACGATCCGGCGGATCAGATTGCCCGAAACCGGGCGCCGTCTCCAGCCGGCCCTCACGGGCTCCTCCTCCTGCACCTGCTGTTCGGGTGTGAAGTCCAATATCCCACTCGTCCCTCGTTTTGAGTTTCATAACCGCTCAACGTGGCCAAGGCGAGTCCGGCGCCGAAAACTTCGCATGTCTGGGTGAATCGCCGTTGCCAGCCAACCATCGGCGTGCCAAACAGCGGCCATGACGGACGCGAAAACGGCATTCGAAATACGCCTGCGGCAGAGCGCCGCCGAGACGGGAGCGCTGCTTTCGTCTCTCCTGTCCGATACCCCTCTTTCC
Organism: Neorhizobium sp. BETTINA12A; assembly: GCF_023006485.1. Taxonomy (NCBI): domain Bacteria; kingdom Pseudomonadati; phylum Pseudomonadota; class Alphaproteobacteria; order Hyphomicrobiales; family Rhizobiaceae; genus Neorhizobium; species Neorhizobium sp. BETTINA12A. The sequence continues at coordinate 2,023 of NZ_JALBGW010000232.1, read as the reverse complement.
GACGAGACGACCCGCCCGGCGCATCTGATGGCCGCCATGCGGCATGGATCGCTGAACGGCGGGAAACGGCTGAGGCCCTTTCTCGTCCGCGAGAGTGCGGCCCTGCTCGGTGGCCCGGCCGATATGGCACTTCGGGTCGGCGTTGCGCTCGAGTGCCTGCATTGTTATTCGCTGATCCACGACGACCTGCCGGCCATGGACGACGACGACCTGCGCCGTGGCCAGCCGACCGTCCACAAGGCTTTCGACGAAGCGACCGCCATCCTTGCCGGCGACAGCCTGCTGACCTATGCCTTCGACATCATCGCCGCGCCGGAAACCCTGCTGGCCGACCGGCTGAAAACGGAACTCGTGCTGTCGCTTGCCCGCGCCGCAGGTCCCGGCGGCATGGCGGGTGGCCAGGCGCTCGATCTCGCCGCGGAAAAATCGCCGCCCGACGAGGCCGGGATCACCACATTGCAGGCGATGAAAACAGGTGCGCTGCTGCGGTTTGCCTGCGAGGCGGGCGCGATCGTCGCCGGCTCTGAGCCGGAACATCGCCAGCGGCTGCGGCTGTTCGGCCAGAAGATCGGCCTTGCCTTCCAACTCGCCGACGATCTGCTCGACCTGACTTCGGATGCCGAAACCATGGGCAAGGCGACCGGAAAGGACGCCGGCCGCGGCAAGGGCACCCTCGTCGCCCTGCATGGCATCGGCTGGGCGGAAGACCGGCTGGATGCTTTGACGGCCGAAGCCGTGGAACTGCTTGCGCCCTACGGTGAGAAGGCGTCCGTTCTGCAGGAGACGGCGCGCTTCATCGCCAGCCGGGAAAACTAAACAGGGATAGGAAACGAGAATGCCGGACGCCCTCAGTTATCTGCCCTACATGTGGCCGGCCTACGTCGCCTATGTCATCAACGTCGCGAGCCCCGGCCCGGCCAATTTCGCGATCATCGGCACCTCGATCTCGCAAGGCCGCCGCGCCGGCCTGATCACCGCGCTCGGCATCGCCAGCGGTTCGCTGACCTGGGCGACGGCGGCAGCTCTCGGTCTCGCGGCCTTGCTGCGCAACTATGCGATCGCGCTGGAGATCATGAAGGTCCTTGGCGGCATCTACCTGATCTACCTGGCCTGGAAGGCCTATAAATCCGCACGCCTGCCGGATTCCAAGGTCGCTCTCGGCAATGCGAAAACCAACTACACCGCCCGCCAGCTCTGGCTGCGCGGCTACGCGGTCCACGTCACCAATCCGAAGGCGATCTTTGCCTGGCTGGCGATCATTTCGCTCGGCCTGCCGGAAAATGCGCCGACCTCGGCGATCCTTTTGATCATCGGCGTCTGCATGAGCTCGAGCCTGCTGATCTTCACCACCTATGCGATGGTGTTTTCGACATCCCACGCGCTGCGCGGCTACAAGGCCGCACGACGCTGGGTCGAAGGCACGATGGCGGTGTTTTATAGCATTGCCGGCCTGAAGCTGCTGACGAGCCGCATCTGAGCGGCTCGCCTTCTTCATCCGATTTTCTTGATCAGCCCTGGGTGATCGGCGCGATCGCCACTTCGACGCGGCGGTTCTGGGCGCGGCCGTCCGGGCTCGCGTTCGTGGCGACCGGCTGCGACGGTCCAAAACCCATCGTTGACATGCGGCGCTGGTCCACGCCACGGCTGCCGAGATAGTTGGCAACAGAAGCGGCGCGACGCTCGGAAAGAGCCTGGTTATGCTGCAAGCTGCCGGTCGAGTCCGTATGGCCGTTGACGTCGATCAGAGTGCGGTTGAACTTGTTCAGCACGATCGCGACGGAATCCAGCGTCCGGTAGAAGGGCGGGATCACCTGGTCCTGGTCGGTGGCGAACGTGATGTTCGACGGCATGTTGAGGATGATGCGGTCGCCGACGCGGGTCACGGAAACACCGGTGCCCTGCAGCTGGGCGCGCAGTTCCGCTTCCTGATTGTCCATGTAGGCGCCGATGCCGCCACCGGCAAGCGCACCGATACCGGCACCGATCAGCGCATTGCGGCCCGCATGGCGTCCGCCGGTCAAGC
>NZ_JALBGW010000231.1:0-5702 GCF_023006485.1 Neorhizobium sp. BETTINA12A | reverse complement strand
AGGCAGGCAGCGCGGATTTCCACCGGCTGGCGCGACCAGGCCCGGAAAGCCTTGGCCGCAGCCGTGAAGGCTGCATCCACATCGGCCGGCGTCGCATCGCGCACGGTGCCGACGATCTTCGAACGATCTGAGGGAGACCGAACCGGCTTTTCCTCCGCCTTGGAGGTGACGCCTGCTATCAGCGGCCCGGCCTTCACCTCGCCCCACGGCTTGGAAACGCTGGCCATCAGCCTTTCGAGCTCGACCCGGTGGCCGAATTCGAAACCGGCGCTGTTCTTGCGGCGGCCGTAGATGTCGGAGGGAAGCGGGATCTGCTTATGCCGGGCGCTGATTCCGTCATCGAGGCCGAGCCGCGCCGACGGCCGTTCCAGCAGCTTTTCGACTGGTACCTGTTTGTCGCCCGCAACCGCCACGAAGGAGGAGTTGGCGCCGTTTTCCAGAAGCCGGCGGACGAGATAGGCAAGCAGATCGCGATAACCGCCGACCGGCGCATAGATGCGGCAGGCGATCCGGTCGTTGCTTTCGAGCAGGTCGTCGTAAAGCGCCTCTCCCATCCCGTGCAGCCGCTGGAACTCGAAGCCCGTGCGGTCGGGGCCGGCAAGTTCCAGGATGGTCGAGACGGTCAGCGCGTTGTGGGTGGCAAATTGCGGAAAGATCCGCGCGCGCTTGGCGAGAAGCTGCTGGGCGCAGGCGAGATAGGCAAGGTCCGTCGCCGGCTTGCGGGTCCAGACCGGATAGTCCTCGATCCCCCGCTCCTGCGCCCGCTTCACCTCGGTGTCCCAATAGGCGCCCTTGACGAGCCGCACCATCATCCGCCGGCCATGCATGGTGCAGAGCTGGTCGATATAGTCGATCACCTGAGGCGCCCGCTTCTGATAGGCCTGGATCGCCAGGCCGAACCCGTCCCAACCGGCAAGCGACGGGTCGGAGAAGGTGGCGGCGATCACGTCGAGCGACAGTTCCAGCCGGTCGGCCTCTTCCGCGTCGACGGTGAAGTTGAGCTGATGCTCCTTCGCCATCCGCGCGAGATCCAGAAGGTCGGGTACCAGTTCAGCCATCACCCGGTCATGGTGGGTGGCGAGGTAGCGCGGATGCAGCGCCGAGAGTTTGACGGAAATGCCCATCCGGTCGGGGAGCTGCCTGCCCTTGCCATGCTTTTTCATATGCGCGCCGATCGACTGGATCGCATCGGCATAGGAGCGGAAATAACGCTTCGCGTCTTCCGCCGTGCGGGCGCCCTCGCCCAGCATATCGAAGGAATGGCGGTAGCCTTTCTCCTCGCTCTTGGCGGCCCGGACAAGCGCATCCTTCATCGTCTCGCCGAGCACGAAATGGTGGCCGAGGAAACGCATCGCCTGCTTGGTGGCGGTGCGCACGGTCGGCAGGCCGACGCGCTTGACGAGACCGCGCAGGATTCCCTCGGGCGTTTCGCCGGGGCCGATGACGCGGGCCGAAACGGCGAGCGCCCAGGCGGAGGCGGAGACGAACCAGCTGTCTCCGGAGGCTTCGTGAGTGCTCCAGCCACCTTCGCGCAGCTTGTCCTCGATCAGCCGGTCCTGGGTCAAGGCATCAGGCACGCGGAGCAGCGCCTCGGCGAGCACCATCAGGGCCAGCCCTTCCCGGGTCGAAAGCCCATACTCGCGCAAAAAATCCTCGACACCGCCGACCTTGCCGGCCCCATCGCGGATGGCATTGATCATCCGCCGCGCCCGCTGGTCGATCGCCGCATCCTGCGCCGAGGTGAAGCTGGTGCGGGCGGCGAACTGCCGGATCAGCCGGTCGTCGTCGCCGGCATAAGGCGCATTGAAGGGAATGAAGGGCTCGGTCAGAATCTGGCTCATATGCATCTCCGTTTCATTCTCTCCATAGCGGGAATTTCCTGGTGATTTCGGCGGATCTTTATGGCATTAACGAAATATCTCACGGCAACTCTGGCAAAATGTAGCGAAACATGAAAGACATCGACCGTCTCGACCGAAAAATCCTCCGGGCGCTCCAGAAAGAGGGGCGCCTGAGCAATCTCGAACTCGCCGATCGCGTCTCGCTTTCACCCACGGCGACCGCCGAACGGGTCAAGCGGCTGACCCGCGAAGGATACATCACCGGTTATAGCGCTTTGCTGTCGCCGGAAAAGCTCGGGCGCAATCTGCTCGTCTTCGTACAGGTCAAGCTCGACCGCACCACGCCCGACGTTTTCGACGCATTCGCCGCCGCGGTGAAGCGCAGCGACGACGTGATGGAATGCCACATGGTGGCAGGCGGCTTCGATTATCTGGTGAAGGCACGCGTCGCCGGAATGGAAGCCTACCGGCAGTTCCTCTCGGAGGTGATTCTCCCGCTTCCGGGGGTCAGGGAAACCCACACTTATGCTGTCATGGAGGAAATTAAGGGAACCGGATATATCCCCGTATAAATCTTGACCCCGTAACTCCATGAATTCATGGAAATAAAGTGAGCCTATATCGGAAACCATCCTGGTTTCCGTTGCAGTGCACGAAATTTCGCTGGCTATTCAAACCGATTTGTATATTTGTTAACGATCACATAAATCACCTGTCTGCTCGCCCGCATGATCACTTTGGAACGGCAATCGATTCTGAACAGCGAGATTTCCGCCGCGGATTCGCGATTGGAAATATTTGCTGCGATGAAGCGCGTTGCCCACGAGTTCGGGTTTCGCCACATCACGCTTTTCGCCGCCACCAGGGCGGATGAGACGCTTTTGTCGCGGATGATCGTCGAGACGACGCTGCCCGTAAGCTATGTCCAGGAATTCGATCGACGCCGGCTGCTGAAGCTTTGTCCGGTTGCACCGATCATCTCGAAATCCGCCCTTCCCTACTGCTGGTCGATCGACGACCCCGAAAGCATGCGCGGTTTCGCCATTCCGGCCGAGATGGACGAATTGCAGCGCCGCTACGACATCATCACCAGCGTCGCGATGGCAGTGCATTCGATCGATGGCGGCCGCTTCATGCTGCGCTTCGACGGCGTCCGGCATCGGCTGAGCCAGGTGGAGCTCAACGAGATCGGCATGATCGTGCTGCATGCCTTCGATGTCTTCGACAAGATCCGCCGCAGTGCCAAGACCGGCACCGCCGGCCCCCTCACCACCCGCGAACTGGAGGTCGTCCGCTGGACGGCACAGGGCAAGACATCCTCCGAAATCGGACGGATTCTCTCGCTTTCGGACCACACCGTTAACGCATATATGACCAATGCCATAAAGAAACTGGATTGCGTCAACCGCACCCAGTTGGTAGCTAAGGCTCTGAGATTGAGACTCATAGTGTGAGGTTGGGGCGTTTTCTCCCGGCCTATGGGAGAAAAAGATTGACGGTTTGGGTCGAACACACCGAAAAACGCGTCAATACTCAATACAAGGAAGTGGGGCTCTCGGCCGACGAGGTGGTGGAACTTGCCTCGGCCTTCCGTTTCTACGGTTACTGGCGGATCGACCTGGACACCGGCCATTTCTTCGCGACGGAGGATGTCTGTCGCATCCTGGGCCTGGAGCCTAAGGACGGTCCCATGAACATGGTCGCCATCACCGCGAGAATCCATCCTGACGACATGCCGCAATTGATGGAAACCTTCGAGCGCGCCAGCGGCGAACGCCTGACCTATCACAACATCTACCGCGTCAAGGCCGATGCCGAGCACTACAAATATGTTCGCAGCGTCGGCAAGTTCCGCGACAAGCCCGGCACGAGCGGCGAGGTCGTCGGCATGACCTATGAGTTCTTTGCCGAACGTCCCGGCGTGACGTTCTTTCTCGACGAACCAAGCCTTCCGAAAACCTGACTCCCTAAAAACCCAGCCGATACCGGCCGGCTTACCGGTCGAGCACCGAGCGCAATTCCACCAGGTTCGAGCGAACCCTGAGAGTGTAGAAACCCATCACCGCCAGATGGCTCGGCATGATCCAGCCGTCCTCGCGGCCGTTGGAGATGATCGCCGGCTGGATGCGCAGCGCCGACTTGAACTGCGACAGCGTATCGGTCCACAGCGGCCCGATATTGCGCTCGCGGATCACCTGGGAAAAATCCGCCCCTGCCGCTGCAAGCACCGCATAATAACCGTAGAGCTGGCCGTAGGCGAACCAGAAGCGATCGTCGGCGCGCGTATCGAACCAGCCGGCATTGTAGTTCTCCGAGCGCTCCCGCAGGATCGCCGACGTGCCGCCGAGATCGTTGGCAATCCGGTCGATGAACTGGATCAGGTTGTCGGCGCGGCCGTCGAAGGTCGCGTTGCAGGAGGTCAGATCGGTATTGAACGCCCTCAGCTTGCTGATCGCCGCGCGATAATAGCTTGGGGTCGGGGTCTTCGGCCCAAAGGGGCTAAGCCCGAAATACCAGGAAAATTCGTCGAACTGCAGGTTGCCGCGGGCGTCCTGGAGGTTGTTGTTGATGCTCGACGTGCCGCGCACGCGCCCAAGCGAATCGACGAGTTCCGTTGCGGTGCGCCGTACCGCCTGATTGACGCCCCGCTGGAAGGAAGCCTTGTTGTCGAGGAAAGGCGTGTGATCCCAGTCGATGCCGAAGAACCCGAGCCGGTAGAGCAGCATCGAGGAAATCCAGGCATTCTTGTTGACGTTCATGTCGGTGAGATCGGCGGCGGCATCGACGATCGCCGACGACTGGCATTGTTTCGCGCCGGTCGCCGGAGCCGTCGCATTGGCGCTTGCAGGGGCCGTGGCGGGTAATTCCTGGCCGGCCGGCACGTTGCGCTCCGACCAGCGGTAGCTGTCGACGAAATTCGGATTGAAATTGATCCAGACCTGCGTCTGCCAGAAGAAATAGCCGTAGAGCCCGATCATCAGCACCAGGAAGGCGAGGATCGGCCCCTTCACCATCCAGTGGCGCTGGCGGTACCAGCCGTGCGCTGCCATGAATGGCCAGACGATCCAGGCAATAAACAGCCCTATGCCTCGCCCGACGGCCTGGCCGATTCCTTGAAAAAAGGCGGTAATCCGGTCGAGCATCGCTGTCTCCTCGTGAGGCGGGGTGCATCCGATTGGGCTTGGCTCACACATATGTGCTCGGCGTCACAAGCACAACGGGGCGCAGCGTTTCGTCGCAACCGCAAGAAACGAATGCCTAGCCGGCTTCTCAACGGGACCTATCGGGACCGGACGAGCTTGAAGCCGGCAATCGTCGGCAGTCGAAAACCGCCCTGCCCGCCACCGGCTTTTGCCGCCTCCCCGGGGACCTCGGCGGGAAATCGCTCGGCAAAGGCCTGGTCGGCGCGATGCCGCCGCTGGTCGAGCCCGTGCAATGTCAGCATGCCGTTTGCGAAACGCTCGACCTCGGGCACCAGATGCGGAAAAAGTTCGGGCTTCAGGCCGGCATCGCCGTGCCCCCCGGCATCGGCAACCACCCTGTAGAGGATGAGCAGGTTTTCGGTATCGCTGAGCAGCCTGTGCAGGAGGATGTTGCATGTGCCTATCCGCGCGTTCAATCCGGCGACGAAGTCCTGAAAAAGTTGGATCGCCGGCTCGGTGCGGCCGACCAGGTCCGTACCTGTCATCGCAACACCGTCCTCGCCGCGCAGCTTTTCGGTGATCTCCGGGCGGTGGTCGATGAACGTCACCAGGTCGCCTTCGCTCTCCCTGCGTTGTCCAATCAGGAAGTCCCGCTCCTGCCGCACCAGACCGGCAAGCAGGTCGGCGCGCCGCAGGAGCTCGCCCAGCCGGTTGAGCG
>NZ_JALBGW010000230.1:0-5722 GCF_023006485.1 Neorhizobium sp. BETTINA12A | reverse complement strand
ACCAGCCGCGCCATCGGGCGCAGGCCCTTGGCTTCGGCAAAGGCCCGATCCGCGACGATCATCGCCGCCGCACCGCTGTTGAGGCCGGGTGCATTGCCGGCGGTGATTGTGCCGTCGTCGCGGAAGGCCGGCTTGAGTTTGGCAAGCGCCTCTATCGTCGTATCCGGCCTTGGCGTTTCGTCGGCCCCAAAACTTTTGACCCCGCCCTTCACCGGAAGATCGACGCCGACGATCTCGGCTGCGAACCTGCCCTCCGCCTGAGCGGCACTGAAACGCTGCTGCGAACGCGCCGCCCAGCGGTCCTGATCCGCGCGGCTGATCTGCTGGGAGGCGATCATGTCCTCCGTATGCCAGCCGGAATGTCTGTCCGAAAACGCATCGTGAAGGCCGTCGAGCAGCATGCTGTCAAAAATTTCCGCATGGCCCATGCGATAACCCCAGCGGCCGCCGCTCATCAGGTAGGGCGCGCGGTCCATGTTCTCCATGCCGCCGGCGATCGCCGCCTTGGCATGACCGAGCCAGATATCCTTGGCCGCACTAGCGATCGCTTCCGCGCCCGAGCCGCAGACGCGGTTGACCGTGACCGCCGGGACCGAGACCGGCAGACCGCCATGGATCGCCGCCTGCCGCGCCGGGTTCATCCTGTTGCCGGCCTGGACGACATTGCCCATAGTGACCGAGGCCACCTCGGCGGCGCTGAGGCCGGAGCGCGCGATCGTCTCGCGGATGACCGCAGCGCCGAGATCGACGGCCGGTATGCCGGCGAGCGAGCCGTTATATTTGCCGATCGCGGTGCGCAGCGGCTGGACGATGACGACTTCGGACATGGCGGTTCTCCCTAAATTGCGTTTTCGTCGAAGCGGCGCAGGATGACGCTGGCATTGACGCCGCCGAAGCCGAAACCGTTGGACAGCGCATATTCGACCTCCGCGTGACGCGCCTGCGGACCGATGAGATCGAGCCCTTCGGCGAGCGGATCGGGATCTTCGAGATTGAGGGTCGGCGGTAATATGCCGTCGCGCAATGCGAGCGCGGTGATGATTGCCTCGAGCCCGCCGGCCGCACCGAGCAGATGGCCGGTCGCCGATTTGGTCGAGGAGATCGCCGGGCCGTTACTGGTGCCGAAGACGGATTTGATCGCCGCGAGCTCGCCCGCGTCACCCACCGGTGTCGATGTGGCATGCGCATTGAGATAACCGATCGCCTCGGGTTGAAGGCCCGCCATCTGCAGTGCCCGCTGGACCGCCCTTTTCGCCCCGGAACCATCGGCCGGACCGGCGGTCAGGTGATAGGCATCGGCGCTGGTGCCGTAACCGACCACTTCGACGAGCGGGGTCGCGCCGCGCGCAAGCGCGTGTTCAAGCGTCTCGATGACGACGATGCCGGCGCCCTCGCCCATGACGAAACCGTCACGCGCGGCATCGAACGGCCGAGACGCCTTTTCAGGCGTATCGTTGAAGGCGGTGGAGAGACCACGTGCCGCCGCAAATCCGCCAAGTGCCACGCGGTTGATGCAGGCCTCGGTGCCGCCGCACAGCGCGACATCGACTTCGCCGCTCCTGATCATCCGCACGCCGTCGCCGATCGCCTGGACGCTTGCCGCGCAGGCCGTCACCGGCGCGCCGATCGGCCCTTTGAAGCCGTAGCGGATGGAGACATGGCCGGCCGCGAGGTTGACGAGGAAGGATGGAACCGTGAAGGGCGAAAGCCGGCCGGCGCCGCGGGCGTCCACCGTGCGCACCGCCTCGGCGATCGAATGGAACCCACCGATGCCGGAGGCGATAATCGTCGCGGTGCGGTCCTGCTTGTCGTCGGTATCGGCGACCCAGCCGGACTGCTCCAGCGCCTGCCGCGAAGCCTCAAGCGCAAATGTGATGAAGCGGTCCATCTTCTTGCGCTCCTTGTGCGGCACCGCGAGGTCGATATTGAAACCGAACTCGTCCTCGTCGATCCCGGGCACCACGCCGCCGACCTTGGCGTCGATATCCGGCACCATCTCGTCGGAGAGCCGGCGCAGGCCGGAGCGGCCCTCGATCAGGCGTTTCCAGGTGGCTTCCACGCCGCTGGCAAGTGGTGAGACCATGCCCATGCCGGTGATCACTATTCTGTCGCTCGGTCTTGCCGGCATGTTTCACCTCGATTTAAATTTTGATCATCATTTATCTCCTTTAAATGACAATCCAAATATAAGAGTCAAGGTATTCGAAGGAGAAGACGATGAAGGTGAGCCGCCAGGAAGCCGAGGAAAACCGCGCCCGCGTGGTGTTGAAAGCGGGCGAACTGTTCCGCGAATACGGCTTTGACGGCATCGGCATTGCCGACCTGATGAAGGCGGCGGGACTGACGCATGGTGGATTTTACGGCCAGTTCAAATCCAAGGTGGACCTGGCGGCCGAGGCAACGCGCCAGGCGCTGGCGCTCAATGCCGCGAACTGGCGGCAGACGATCGGACACACCCGCGACAAGGCGCTCAAGGCGATCGCGGGCATGTATCTGTCCCGGCCGAACCTGATCTTCAAAGCCAAGGGCTGCACTCTCGCCTCTCTCTGCGCCGACGCCTCCCGGCAGGGCGAAGCGGTGCAATCCGTGTTCGCCGAAGGCATCGAAAACCACCTCCAGCTGCTGCAGGAGATCATCGACGGCAATGGGGACGAGGATAAGCGTCGCAAGTCGATCGTCGTCCTGTCCCAGATGGTCGGCGGGATGACGCTCGCCCGCGCGGTCGGCGATACGCCGCTCGCGGAGGAGATCCTCGCTACCCTTCGCAACAAGCTGGAGACCCGGCACTAAGCCTTTATGGCGCAATGGAAAATTCACCTTCCACCCCTCCGCGCCCAAGAATTTGTTCCCGAATGCCCCACAGAGGAATTTCCTGCCTGTGCGACCGTTCATTTCGCTGGCAATATGCTGAAAAATGGCTGGATGCAGGAGAGAGCAATGACGATCGCCAACCTACCCCGACGGACCCTTTTGCAGGCAGGCGGTGCATTGCTCGCCTCGACGGCACTTCCGAATTTCGCCCTTGCTCAAGGCACCGCCGCCGGCGGCCGGCTGGTCGTTGCAGCCGACTCGGAACCGAAAAACCTCAACCCGGCGATCGTCGCCTCCAACGGCGTGTTCTTCATTGCGAGCAAGGTGGTCGAGCCGCTGGCCGAAGCTTCGTTCGACGGCAAGGACGGCCTCGCGCCACGTCTCGCCACCTTCTGGGAAGGTTCAGCTGACGGCAAGTCGGTCACCTTCAAGCTGCGCGAAGGCGTGAAATGGCATGACGGCAAGCCGTTCACCTCCGCCGACGTCGCCTATTCGGCGCTCAGCATCTGGAAGCCGCTGCAGAACCTCGGCCGCCTCGTCTTCGCCAATCTCGAAGCCGTCGAGACACCGGACGCGACAACCGCGGTCTTCAAGTTCTCCAAGCCGACACCGCTGCAGCTCATCCGCAACGCCCTGCCCGTGGTCAGCAGCGTCGTCCCGAAACATCTCTATGAAGGCACCGACATCGCCACCAACCCGGCCAATGTGAAGCTGGTCGGCACCGGACCGTTCAAGCTTACGGAATACAAGCCGGGCGAATATTACCGCCTGACCAAGAATGCCGGCTACTGGGGCAAGGGCGAGCCGAAGCTCGACGAGATCATCTTCCGCGCCCTGCCGGATCGCGCCGGCGCAGGTGCCGCACTGGAAGCGGAGGAAATCCAGCTTGCAGCCTTCTCGGCCGTGCCGCTCACCGATCTCGCCCGCATCTCCAAGGTGCCGGGCATCAAGGTCATCTCCAAGGGCTATGAGGCGCTGACCTACCAGCTCGTGGTCGAGATCAACCATCGCCGCAAGGAGCTCGGTGACGTCAAGGTGCGCCAGGCGATCGCCCATGCGATCGACAAGAAATTCGTCGTCGACACGATCTTCCTCGGTTACGCCGCTGCCTCCACCGGCCCGGTGCCGAAGAATGCGCCGGAATTCTATGATGCCAGCGTGCCGACCTACGCTTTCGACACCGCCAAGGCGAACGCTCTGCTCGACGAAGCCGGTTACAAGAAGGGCGCCAATGGCACACGCTTCTCCCTGAAACTGCGCCCGGCGCCCTATTTCAACGAGACCAAGCAGTTCGGCGATTACCTCCGCCAGGCGCTTGCAGCGGTCGGCATTGATGCGCAGCTCATCAACGCCGATTCCGCCGCCCACCAGAAGGCGGTCTATACGGATCACGACTACGATCTCGCCATCGGCCCACCGGTCTTCCGCGGCGACCCGGCGATCTCGACGACCATCCTCGTCCAGTCCGGTATTCCGGCCGGCGTGCCTTTCTCCAACCAGGGCGGCTACGAGAACGAGGAGCTCGACGGCATCATCGCCAAGGCCTCCGAAACCATCGATACCGCGGCCCGTACGGAGCTCTATAAGAAGTTCCAGAAGATCGTCGCTACCGACCTGCCGCTGATCAACGTAGCCGAATGGGGCTTCATCACAGTGGCGCGCGATACGGTGCAGAATGTCTCGAACAATCCGCGCTGGGCGGTGTCCAACTGGTCGGATACCGCGCTGAAATCGTGATAGGCTTGACGAACTATCCGATAAAGAGGCGCTTTTTGGCGTGAACCGAGCCCTTCGATTGATCCGACGTCGCGCGATCAGCAGCATTCCGGTGCTGCTGATCGTCGTCGTCCTGACCTTCCTCCTGCTCGAATCCGCCTCCGGCGATGCGGTGGATGCCTATCTCCTGTCGATCGGCGGCGGCGACGCGACGGTCGCCCAGTCGTTGCGCCGGGCCTACGGCCTCGACCAGTCGATGCTCGCCCGGCTATGGCTCTATTTCTCCTCGCTTGCAAGGCTCGATCTCGGCTGGTCGGTCGCCTTCGGACGACCGGTTCTCGACCTCATCCTTGAGCGCCTGCCAAACACGCTGCTGCTGATGGGCAGCGCCACGGCGCTTTCCTTCGGCTTGGGCTCCGCACTCGGGATCGTCGCCGGTGCAAAGCCTGAAAGCATAATGGACAGAATGCTTTCCACCTGTTCGCTCATTCTTTACGCGATCCCGAGCTTCTGGCTCGGCCTGGTTCTCAGCATCGTCTTTGCGGTGCAGCTCCGATGGCTGCCAACCTCGGGCATCGAGACCATCGCCTCCGGCAAGGTGGGCCTTGCCCGCACTCTAGATATCGTCCGGCACCTCGTCCTGCCGGTCGCAGCACTTGCGCTGATCTACATGGCGCTGTTCCTGCGGGTGATGCGCTCCGGCATGGCGGAGGCCTGGACCTTAGATTTCGTGCTGTTCGCCCGCTCCAAGGGTCTTTCCCGCAGCCGCATCGTGCTGCGCCATGTAGCGCGCAATGCGCTTCTGCCGCTCGTCACCATGCTCGGCCTGCAATCGGCCGCCATGCTCGGCGGCAGCGTCGTCATCGAGAGCATTTTTGCCATTCCGGGCTTCGGCCGGCTGGCGCAGGAAGCGGTTAGCGGCCGCGATGCACCACTGCTGATGGGCATCATCGTTGTCAGCGCCGTGCTGGTCATCTGCGTCAATCTCCTCGTCGATCTCGTTTATGCAGCTCTAGACCCTCGCGTCGGTGCCTCGGAGCCCAATTCATGAGGCTCCTTCGCGATCTCATCCGGACGCCGGAAGGCGCGATCGGGCTCGGCATCCTTGTGGCTCTGGTGCTCGTGGCGTTGTTCGCGCCGATGCTCTCCGCCGGCGATCCGCTGCATATCGCCGGCCGGGCGCTGCTGCCGCCCT
>NZ_JALBGW010000022.1:0-55808 GCF_023006485.1 Neorhizobium sp. BETTINA12A | reverse complement strand
CACCGCCGATCTCGCCCGCGTCAACAGCCGCATCGAGGAGGAGATCGCCGAACGGCGGCTCACCGAACAGCGGCTGAGACAGACCCAGGCGGACCTCATCCAGGCCGGCAAGCTCGCCGGCCTCGGCCAGATGTCGGCGGCCCTGTCGCACGAACTCAACCAGCCGCTCGCCGCCGCCAAGACCTATGCGGAGACGACCGGCGTGCTGATCGATCTCGGACGGACCGACGAGGCGCGGGACAATGTCCGGCGCATTTCAGCGCTCATCGACCGGATGGCCTCGATCAGCCGACACCTGCGCAACTTCGCCCGCAAGCCGAACGAAAAGCTCGGGCCTGTCGCGCTCGACGATGTGATGCGCGACACGCTGGAGATCGTCGCGGCGCGCCTGAAGGCGGCGGATGCGGAACTGGACATTGAGATCGATCCCAATACTCCCGCGGTGAAGGCAGGCGCGGTGCGGCTTCAACAGGTGCTGGTCAACATCATCACCAATGCCGCCGATGCCGTTGAAGGCCTTGACGACCGGCGCATCTCCGTCTCCGCCAGCCAAACGGATGGCAAGGTCCTTGTCTCGGTGCGCGATCGCGGGCCCGGCGTCGCCGCGGCTATTCACGAACGCATCTTCGATCCGTTCTTCACGACCAAAGGTGTCGGCAGGGGCCTGGGGCTGGGGCTGTCGATCTCCTACAACATCATCAAGGATTTCGGCGGCAGCTTGAGCGTTGCCGATCATCCGGAAGGCGGCGCGGTCCTCCTGATCGAACTCGAAGTTGCCGACGGCAATCTTCTGGAGGCAGCTGAGTGAGCGAGCAAAGAGTTCTGCTGGTCGACGACGAGGAGGAACTGCGCCGTTCGACGGCGCAGGCGCTGGAACTTTTCGGCCTGTCAGTCCAGACCTTTTCCAATGCCGATCATGTGCTGGAGCTGACCGGTTTCGGCTTCGATGGCGTCGTCGTCAGCGATATCCGCATGCCGGGCACCGACGGCATGACGCTGCTTCAGAAGATCCGCGAGCTCGATGCGGAGATCCCGGTCATCCTGGTCACCGGTCATGGCGACGTGCAGCTTGCGGTCAAGGCCATGCGGGAAGGCGCCTACGATTTTCTCGAAAAGCCGTTCACGCCGCAACATCTCGCCGGCATCATCCGGCGCGCGCTCGACCGGCGCAGCCTGGTGCTGGAAAACCGCCGCTTAAGGGCCGTCGCCGGCAAGCGCGACGATGTCGAAGCCCGGCTTCCGGGTCGCACCCAGGTCATGGTCGATCTGCGCTACAGGATCCGTGCCATCGGCGCCACGGATGCCGATACGCTGATCATCGGCGAAACCGGTGCCGGCAAGGAAGTGGTGGCACGGGCGCTGCACGACATCAGTTCTCGCGCCAACAAGCCCTTCATCGCCATCAATTGTGCGGCTCTTCCCGACAACCTGATCGAGAGCGAGCTTTTCGGCCATGAGGCCGGCGCCTTTCCAGGAGCGCTCAGGCCGCGCTACGGCAAGTTCGAACACGGCCGCGGCGGCACGATCCTGCTCGACGAGATCGGGTCCATGCCGGTCGACCTGCAGGCGAAGTTCCTGCGCGTGCTGCAGGAGCGGGTGATCACCCGGCTCGGTTCGAACGAGACCGTGCCGCTCGACGTGCGTTTTATCGCCACCAGCAAGGTGGATCTGGAAGCGGAAGTGGCGGCTGGCCGGTTCCGCGCCGACCTCCTTTACAGGCTCAATGTCGCGACTATCCATGTGCCGTCGCTGGCACAGCGGCGGGCGGATATTCCGCTGCTCTTTCTCCAACTCGTGCGGGAGGCAGCGGCGCGCTATGGCCGCGAGGACTTGGACGTACCGGCCGAGATGACCTCCGCCATCGCCCAGCGCGACTGGCCGGGCAATGTCCGGGAACTGCGCAATGCTGCCGATCGGCTGGTGCTGGGTCTCGATCCGAAGCCGGGCGAAACCGGCGGTGCAAAGGATGGGGCAGGGCGGCTCGCCGACAAGGTCGCCGCTTTCGAGCGCAACCTGATTGCCGGCGAGATCGCAGCGCATGGGGGCGCACTCAGGCCGGTCTACGAATCCCTCGGCATCTCGCGCAAGACGCTCTACGAGAAGATGCAGAAATACGGGCTGGACAAGAAGTTGCTCGGTCCGGAACACATGCTGCAGGATGACAGGGAGCGCTGATTGCGAGCTGCATGTGTGGAAATCCACCCATGCTTTTTGCGAATTGTTTCCGAATCCACCCATGCTGCGTCGCGGTATTCGCTGAAATGGCGCTTTGTGGCTTCCACAACGATTGCGCGTGCTCCGCGCCCTGCCGCAAATAGTGCTCAGGTTGGCGCCGGAGGAAATTTTGGGCGTCCACTGGTCCACATTTCATCCTGGAGGAGCCCCGATGAAAATCCTGAACGCCGTTATCGGCGCAACCGCTCTTGCGGCGCTTTCCCTTTTCGCCGCTTCCGCCAACGCCGCCGGTTATCCGGAGCGCCAGATCACCATGATCGTGCCGTTCGCGGCCGGCGGCCCGACAGACACCGTGGCGCGTCTCGTCGCCGAGTCGATGTCGAAGGATCTCGGCCAGCAGATCGTCGTCGAAAATGTCGGCGGCGCCGGCGGCACCCTCGGCGCGGCGCGCGTCGCCAATGCCGAAGCGGACGGCTACACCGTTCTCCTGCACCATATCGGCATGGCGACCAGTGCCTCGCTCTATCGCAAGCTGCCCTATGACACGCTGAACGCCTTCGACTATGTCGGCCTCGTCACCGACGTTCCGATGACGCTCCTCGCCCGCAAGGACATGCCGGCGAACGACCTCAAGGGTCTCATCGAATATGCCAAGGCCAACAGCGACAAGGTGACGGTTGCAAATGCCGGCATCGGCGCCGCCTCGCATCTGTGCGGCATGCTGTTCATGAGCTCGATCAAGACGTCGCTCGTCACCGTCCCCTACAAGGGCACGGGTCCGGCGATGACCGATCTTCTCGGCGGTCAGGTCGACATCATGTGCGACCAGACCACCAACACCACGAAGCAGATCCAGGGCGGCACGGTGAAGGCCTATGCGGTCACCTCTCCGGAACGTCTCGGCGTCCTGAAGGACATTCCGACCGTCAAGGAAGCGGGCCTTCCGGACATGCAGGTCGGTATCTGGCATGGTCTCTATGCGCCGAAAGGCACCCCGAAGGATGCGGTCGACAAGCTCAACAAGGCTCTCAAGTCTGCGTTGAAGAGCCCGAACGTCGCCGCCCGCTTCGCCGAACTTGGCACCGTGCCTTCGCCCGACAACGACGTCACCCCGGCGGCGCTGAAGGCTAAGCTCGAAGGCGAAATCGCTCGCTGGAAGCCGGTCATCCAGGCCGCCGGCCAGTACGCGGACTAAGGTGTCCGTCGGCGGCCGCCCCTCATCCGGCTGCCGTCACCTTCTCCCCGTTTTGACCGGGAGAAGGGATATGCTGCACCGTTACCGCCATCCTCGGACGATGGATCGGGCACGTTCCCTCTCTCCCCGCAGGCGGGAGAGAGGGTGAGGGGCAACCCCCTCTGCCCGTGCCTCCTCCAGCCTATCGGAGACACCATGAATTCCCTGAAATTCGATACTGCCAATCTGATCTGCGGGCTGCTGCTGATCGCGACGGGCCTGTTTTTCGCCTACCAGTCGTTCGAGCTCGAACTGGGTACGGCGCTGCGTATGGGGCCTGGCTATTTCCCGTTCATCCTCGCCTGCGCGCTCGTCCTGTTCGGCGCGATCATCCTCATCCAGTCGATGCGGGTGGATGGAGGGCCGATCGGAGCGCTCGCCTGGCGCGGCATGTTCTTCATCCTGCCGGCGCCGATCTTCTTCGGGCTCACAGTCCGTGGCCTCGGCTTCGTGCCGTCGATCTTCGTCACAGCGCTGATTGCGTCCTTTGCCTCGGGACGCATGAAACCGCTCATGGCACTGGTCCTGTCGGCGGCGCTGACCCTCTTTTCGGTCGCCGTCTTCAGTTATGGCCTCGGCCTCCCGTTTCGCCGTTTCGGGCCCTGGCTCGGTAATTGAGGTTGAGTGATGGATCTCTTCAATAATCTCGCGCTGGGTTTTGCGACCGCGACGTCGCTGGAGAACCTGTTCTTCTGCCTGATCGGGGTGCTCCTCGGCACCCTGATCGGCGTGCTTCCCGGTATCGGCGCCACGGCGACGATCGCCATGCTGTTGCCGATCACGTTCCAGCTCGAGCCGGTTTCGTCGCTGATCATGCTTGCCGGCATCTATTACGGTGCGCAATACGGCGGTTCCACCACGGCGATCCTGATCAACATGCCGGGCGAATCCTCGTCGGCCGTCACCGCCATCGACGGTTACCAGATGGCGCGCAAGGGCAAGGCCGGCGCCGCACTGGCGATCGCCGCGATCGGCTCTTTCTTCGCCGGCACGGTTTCGACCTTCCTGGTGGCGATCTTCGCGCCGCCGCTTACCCAGATCGCGCTCAAGTTCGGAGCGGCGGAATATTTCTCGCTGATGGTGGTCGGTCTCGTATCCTCGATCGCGCTTGCCCACGGTTCGATCCTCAAGGCGCTTGCCATGGTCGCGCTTGGCCTGCTGCTCGGCCTCGTCGGTACCGACATCTATACAGGCACACCGCGTTTCACGCTCGGCATTCGTGAATATGCGGACGGGCTGAATTTCGTGGCGGTTGCGGTCGGCGTGTTCGGCATCGCGGAAATCCTCCGTAATCTCGAAAACGAAAAGACGCGTTCGGTCCTGATGGCCAAGGTCAGCGGTCTGATGCCGAGCCGCGAGGATTTCAAGGCCATGGTCGGGCCGGTTCTGCGCGGCACGGCCATCGGCTCGATCCTCGGCATCCTGCCGGGCGGCGGCGCGATCCTTGCAGCATTTGCTTCCTACACGGTGGAAAAGAAGGTTTCGAAACATCCGGAAGAATTCGGCCACGGCGCCGTTGCCGGCGTCGCCGGTCCGGAATCGGCCAACAATGCCGGTGCGCAGACCTCGTTCATTCCGCTGCTCACCCTCGGCATTCCGGCGAACCCCGTCATGGCGCTGATGGTCGGCGCGATGATCATCCAGGGCATCGTGCCCGGCCCGAACGTCGCGACCGAGCAGCCCGCTCTGTTCTGGGGCATCATCGCCTCGATGTGGATCGGCAACCTGATGCTCGTGGTGCTCAACCTGCCGCTGATCGGGCTGTGGGTGAAGCTGCTGACCATCCCCTATTACGTGCTGTTCCCGATCATCATGGCCTTCTGTGCCATCGGGGTCTACAGCGTCAATTCCAACGTCTACGATCTCTACGCCGTCGCCTTCTTCGGCCTCATCGGCTACGCGCTGGTGAAGCTCCGCTGCGAACCGGCGCCGCTGCTACTCGGCTTCGTGCTCGGCCCGTTGCTGGAAGAGAACCTCAGGCGGGCGATGATCCTTTCGCGGGGAGATCCGACGACGTTCGTCACGCGTCCCATCAGCGCGGGCCTCCTCTTCCTCGCAGCCCTCGTCCTCGTCGTCGTCTTCCTGCCGAGTGTGAAGAAGAAGCGCGAGCAGGTCTTCGTCGAAGAGGACTGAGAAGCCGCGGACAGCGCGGCGCTGAAACTCTTCGCATGACTTCCTGACGGGTCATGCGGACGGCGCTCCGGGCGGTCAAACCGTCTGGAGCGCCTGCAATTCCTGGATAGGGGCGGGACCGGCAATCCGCTTCAGCAGCAGCTTGCCCATCAGCAGGCCCGCTTCTGTCAGGTCCTCATAGATCGTCTCGACGCGGGGGCGGATCTGATCGAACAGGCCCGAAGTCTGCTTGGCCACCAGCCTGATATCCTGGCCGAGTTCGAGTTGGTGGTCGTAGACGGATGCCATGACGGCGAGCGCCGACACTTCACCACCGCAGATATAACCGTCCGGGCGCTCAGGCTCGGCCATCCGACGGAACAGATAATCACGGATATCGTCCGACTTGCTGTCGAGCGTGACGCCCTTGGCGATCTCGAAGCCGACGCCTTCCTCGCGCACCGCCGTCATGAAGCCGTGACGTAGATGATGAGCGAAGGTGAAGCGCTCCGGCGGCAGGATGATCGAGAGCTTTCTCGCACCCGCGGCGATCAGCTTTTTTGCGGCCTTGTAAGCGAAGCTGTAATTGTCGTAGTCGACGAATGGGTGAGCGGTGGCAAGCTCGGTGCGGCCATGACAGATGAACGGAAAATTGTTCTCCATCAAAAGCTTGACTCGTTCGTCCGCCGGTTCGGTGCGGGTGAAGACGATGCCGTCGGCCATGCGGTTGCGCATGATGTGGCGCACCGGGTCGATCTGCGGCGTATCGGAAAAATGCGGCGTGATGACAAGATGATAGGCCGTGCCGCGCAGGGCTTCGGTCAGCCCGTTGATCATCGAGGTGGCATAACCGAGGATTTCCTCGTGCGGATCGAGGACCAGGCTGATGACATTGGTGCGGCCGGTGCGCAGGCGCTGCGCTGCCCGGTCCGGCAGGTAGCCGATATCGGCTGCGACCTTGCGGACGCGCTGACGTGTTTCGAGCGCGATCTGCGGCGCATCGGCAAGCGCGTGCGATACGGTCGTGACCGCAAGTCCCGTCAGTTCGGCGATCGTCTTCAAGGTAGGCTTTGCATCAACGCGGGGCTTTTCGGTTGCCCGCTGCGACTTCGCCCGCCGACCCTTGTCCCCCAGGTCTTCCAGCGACATATCCTCTTCTCCTCCGTTCCCGCCCAAAAACCGGAGCGAGCCTCATCTATATCGTTGCAAATCTTGCGGAAGTCGCCAGGGATTTTTCTCGGATCCTGAGGAAAATTTGGCCATTCTATAAATTTGCAAGTTTTTTCATCACGTTAACTGCGGCCACCCCGATATCAAAAACTCCTCCGACCGGGTTGACACCGACAGCAATTATATCGTTATAAATCGCCATATCCGGAGAGGAGCCCGGATGCAAAGGGAGATTCTCAATGAATATTCGAATGATTGCCAAACTTGCCGCCGGTGCGGCCCTTATCGCCATGACCGCCGGTGCCGCCAAGGCCGCAGAACAGGTCGAAGTCCTGCACTGGTGGACTTCGGGTGGCGAAGCCGCAGCGCTCAACGTGCTGAAGGAAAACCTGCAGAAGCAGGGCGTCGCCTGGAAGGACATGCCGGTCGCCGGTGGTGCAGGTTCCGCCGCCATGACCGCGCTGCGCGCCCGTGTTACGGCCGGCGACCCGCCGACCGCCGTTCAGTTGCTCGGCTTCGACCTGAAGGACTGGGCCGAAATGGGCGTCGCCGCAAACCTCGACGACCTCGCCAAGAAGGAAGGCTGGGACAAGGTTATCCCGGCCGCTCTCCAGAACTTCTCGAAGTATGATGGCCACTGGATCGCTGCTCCGGTGAACATCCACTCCACCAACTGGCTGTGGATCAACAAGGCTGCTCTCGACAAGGCCGGCGGCAAGGTTCCGACCAATATCGCCGAACTCATCACGCTGCTCGACGCCTTCAAGGGCCAGGGCCTCACCGCCCTCGCTCACGGCGGCGTTCCGTGGCAGGACGGCACGCTCTGGGAAGCCGTCGTGCTTTCGACCGGCGGTCCGGAATTCTACAAGAAGGCCGTTCTCGATCTCGATCCGGCCGCACTTTCCGGCGATACGATGAAGAAGGTCTTCGACACGATGTCGAAGCTGCGCACCTATTTCGACCCGAACTTCTCCGGCCGCGAATGGAACCTCTCGACCGCCCTCGTCATCGAAGGCAAGGCCGGGGCTCAGGAAATGGGCGACTGGTCGAAGGGCGAGTGGCTGCGCGCCAACAAGAAGCCAGGCACGGACTTCGTCTGCATCCGCTTCCCCGGCACCCAGGGCTCGGTCCTCTTCAACGCCGACCAGTTCATGATGTTCAACGTTGGCGGCGACGCCGAAAAGGCTCAGTTCAAGATGGCTTCGGCCGTCGAAGATCCGGCCTTCCAGATCGCCTTCAACACCGTCAAGGGTTCGGTTCCTGCCCGTACCGACGTCTCGAACGAAAAGTTCGACGAGTGCGGCAAGAA
Organism: Neorhizobium sp. BETTINA12A; assembly: GCF_023006485.1. Taxonomy (NCBI): domain Bacteria; kingdom Pseudomonadati; phylum Pseudomonadota; class Alphaproteobacteria; order Hyphomicrobiales; family Rhizobiaceae; genus Neorhizobium; species Neorhizobium sp. BETTINA12A. The sequence continues at coordinate 47,808 of NZ_JALBGW010000022.1, read as the reverse complement.
AGGCATGGCGGACCTGACGGAAGCTTCTTCCAAGGGCACGCTGATGGGCTCGCTCGCCCATGGTTACGCTCAGCCGGCTGCCATCAAGGAAGCCATGCTCGACGTCATCACCCAGCACCTCAACGGCCAGCTCACCACCGAAGCAGCGCTGAAGCGCCTGCCGGAAGCGGTGAAGGCTGCCAAGTGACCGCGTTTCCGCGAAAGTTCTGACATCCGAGTGGCCGGGATAATCTCCCGGCCACTTTTCAAATTCCGGCTTGCCGGTCTATTTTTCTGTCTGGTATCTGCCGGAGGTCATCATGACGACAATCGAACCGGTTCCCGTGCTTGAGCCGCACAGAGAGCGCCGCTCCATTGCGGACGGAGTGCGCAACGCTCTGCCGAAGATCGTGCTGGCGCCGTCGTTTGCGGTGATCCTCGTCTTTGTCTACGGCTTCATCCTCTGGACGGTCTACCTTTCGTTCACGACCTCACGCATCCTGCCGGTCTACAAATGGGGCGGTTTCGACGCTTATTTCCGCCTCTGGTCGCAGCCGAACTGGTATGTGGCGATGCAGAACCTGGCGATCTTCGGGGTTCTCTATATCGGCATCTGCATCATCCTCGGGCTCGGCATCGCGATCCTCATGGATCAGAGGATCCGCGCCGAAGGCCTGCTCAGGCCGATCTTCCTCTACCCGATGGCGCTCTCCTTCGTCGTCACCGGCACGGCCTGGAAATGGTTTCTCAACCCCGGCCTCGGGCTTGAGAACACCATGCACAATCTCGGCTGGACGAGCTTCAAGTTCGACTGGCTGGTCAATCCCAAGATGGCGATCTACACCGTCGTGATCGCCGGCGTCTGGCAGGCTTCGGGTTTCGTGATGGCGATGTTCCTGGCCGGTCTTCGCGGCATCGACGGCGAGATCATCAAGGCCGCCCAGATCGACGGCGCCTCGACGGTATCGATCTATCGCCGGATTATCATCCCGCTGCTGCGGCCCGTCTTCCTTTCCGCCTTCATCGTGCTCGCGCATATGGCGATCAAGTCCTACGACCTGGTCATCGCGCTGACCGGCGGCGGACCGGGCAATGCAACCGAGCTGCCGTCGACCTTCATGTATTCCTACACGTTTACGCGCAACCAGATGGCCGTCGGATCGGCGAGCGCCGTGATGATGCTGATGGGGATCACTGCCATCATCGTGCCCTATCTCTATTCGGAGCTTCGGGAGAAGCAGTCATGAGCGCGACACAAGAAACCGTCAGCGCCGGCGGCGCCCGCACCGTCCGTTATTTCATTTATGCCGCGCTGGTCATCCTGGCCCTCGTTTATCTTCTGCCGCTCTATGTCATGCTGTCGACGTCCCTGAAGTCGCTCGACGAAATCCGCGGCGGCGACATGCTGGCGCTGCCGCGCGATCCCTCGGTCGCCGCCTGGGTGCGCGCCTGGGGCGAGGCCTGCATCGGGGTCAGCTGCGTTGGCATTAAGGGGTATTTCTGGAATTCCATCAAGATGGTCGTTCCGGCGGTTCTGATCTCGACCCTGCTCGGTGCGCTCAACGGCTATGTGCTGACCAAGTGGCGTTTCCCGGGCCACAAGCTGATGTTCGGCATGATGCTGTTTGCCTGCTTCATTCCGTTCCAGGCGGTCCTGATCCCGATGGCGCGCGTGCTTGGCACGTTTGGGCTCTCGAACTCCACCACGGGCCTCGTTATCGTTCATGTGATCTACGGCCTCGGCTTCACGACGCTGTTCTTCCGCAACTATTATGAAGCCTTCCCGGACGAGCTGGTAAAGGCCGCGATGATCGACGGTGCCGGGTTCTTCCGGATCTTCTGGCGCATCCTGCTGCCGAGTTCCGGACCGATCATCGTCGTGACGATCATCTACCAGTTCACCAATATCTGGAACGATTTCCTGTTCGGCGTGTCCTTCTCATCCGGCACGTCCTCGCCGATGACGGTGGCGCTCAACAACCTCGTTGCCTCCTCCACCGGCGTCAAGGAATACAATGTCGATATGGCGGCTGCCGTGTTCGCAGCGCTTCCGACGCTGTTCGTCTATGTCGTCGCCGGACGCTATTTCGTGCGTGGCCTGATGGCCGGCGCAGTCAAGGGATAACCGCACATGAGCTTTCTTGAAATCAAGGATATTCGCAAGAAGATCGGCAATAACGAGATCCTGAAGGGCATCAATATCGAGCTCGAAAAGGGCGGCTTCCTGGTTCTCGTCGGCCCGTCTGGCTGCGGCAAGTCGACCCTGCTCAACGCGATCGCCGGCCTGCTGCCGCCGTCGTCGGGCGACATCGTCATCGACGGCCAGGTGGTCAACGACCTGCATCCGTCGAAGCGTGATATCGCCATGGTCTTCCAGTCCTACGCGCTCTATCCGAACATGACGGTGGAACAGAACATCGCGTTCGCGCTGGAAATGCGCGGCGTCGAGAAGACGCAGCGCGAGGCAGCCGTCAAGCAGGTCGCAAAGACGCTGCAGATCGAGCATCTCCTGAAGCGCCGTCCAAGCCAGCTTTCCGGTGGCCAGCGCCAGCGCGTCGCCATGGGCCGGGCGCTGGTTCGCCAGCCGCGCGTCTTCCTGTTCGACGAGCCACTCTCCAATCTCGATGCCAAGTTGCGCGTCGAAGTGCGCGCCGAAATCAAGGCGTTGCACCAGAATACCCACGCGACGATCGTCTACGTCACCCATGACCAGATCGAGGCGATGACGCTTGCCACCAAGATCGTCGTTCTGAAAGAGGGCATGGTGCAGCAGGTCGGCACGCCGGCGGAAATCTATGGCCGCCCGGCCAATCTCTTCGTCGCCGATTTCATGGGCTCGCCGGCGATGAACATGCTGAAGGGCAAGGTGTCCGGCGCCAATGGCCAGCAGAGCATTGCGCTGTTCGGCAATGAAGGCGTCAAGGTCGCGATGCCGCCTTCCGTGACCACCAGCCTTCCGGATGGCAAGGACGTTATTCTCGGCCTGCGCCCGGAGACGATCACCGATGCCGGTCTCGTCGATCCGCACGCACGCGCCACCGCCCAGATCGAGGCGGAAGTCACGATGATCGAGCCGACCGGCTCCGATACCTTCGTCACCGGCAGGCTTGACGGCGCCACCTTCACCGCCCGTACCCGTTCCGACGTACATGTCGAGCTCGGCCAGAAGTTCCCCTTCGCTTTCAATCTCGACAAGGCCGTCGTCTTCGATCCGGAGACGACCAGCCGTATCGATTGAGCCGGCAGGCGAGTTTGACCTGCGGCCTCTTTTGATATCTTCGAGCGCTCCAAGCTGTATTCGGAGCGCGCTCGCGGACCAGAAGCAAGTTCATCGCGATCGCCTGCTGCAGCTACGGGCAAATCTCTCGGCCAAGCCGAAGGCCGTACCACCGATTTCCGGTGCCGTCATCCACACTGACCTGCGGACATTGCTGCCGGTGAAACTCTCCCTGGCGTCTCCATGGTCGTGGCCGTCTCCTCCGATTGAGCCCCCTGCATTTCCTCAGAAAACGCGGAACAATCCCGGACAGGCGGGGTTGAATCAGCGTCCTGTGCGAAACGGGACCAAACCAGACCAGACCGAGGAGACAGACAATGGCCAGTGGAAACTATTCCCAATCGGGCGGGTATCGAAATGACCGGATGCGTGACGAGCGCGATTTTGCGCGCGAGTCGTCCAGCGATTACCGTCCCGGCGATACGGGTTATGTGCGTGGTTTCAGCGACGATCTGCGCAGCGGCGATGCAAATCGGGAGGACGGCGATCGTTCGCGGTTTTCCCGCTACGGCCGCAGCGAACAATGGGCTTCCGATGACGGCGGGTTCGAGGCCGGTTATGGCGACTCGGACCGCTCGCAGGCCTGGGCTCGTGAATCCTATCGCGGCCGGCCTTCGTCGTTCAGCTACGAGCCCGGCCGCAACCGTGTCAACCAGGCCTATGGTGACCGTTACGGTTCGGACTATCGTTTCGGCGGCGAAAGCCGTTCCGGTTCGGACAGTCGCGTCCGCGGATCGGAAGACTATGGCCGCAGACGCGGCTTCGTAGAGCGGGCCGGCGATGAGGTCGCCTCCTGGTTCGGCGACGAAGACGCCGAACATCGCCGGATGATGGATGAGCACCGCGGCAAGGGGCCGAAGGGCTATCAGCGCTCCGATGCCCGTATCGAGGAGGACGTCAACGATCGCCTCAGCGACGATCCGGTGCTGGACGCATCCAATATCACCGTGACCGTCCAGAGCGCCGAAGTGACGCTCGACGGTTTCGTGTCGAGCCGCTGGGACAAGCGGCGAGCAGAGGATCTGGTGGACGATGTTTCCGGCGTCCGGCATGTGCAGAACAACCTGCGAGTCAACAATAGTTCGACCGATACGCTGGCGGGTTCGACCACTGTCTGATCGGTTGAACCATGCGTCAGGCCGCTGTCGGCGGCCTGACTTCGTTGGGGCCTGACTTCATTCGGGAATGAGACATTATGACCGAGAACAATAACAGAGCCAAAATCCACAAGGATGCCGAGGGGCAGTATGCCAAGTCCAAGGCCGACCGCAAGTCGAGCGGCGTCGCAAGTGCCAAACCGACGGTCATCACCGGCTCCGACGATGCCACGAAACACCGCACCCCTCCCGGCCAGAAGGCGCCCAAAAAGAACTGGGACGTGAATTTTGACGTGGCGGAGCGTCCTCGCTGAACCGCAGCCGTCCTTCCGGAAAAACATATCGCCGGCAATCAATCCTTGGCCCGGCTCTCAAAACCAGTTAGAAAAGACCCCGCTAGAATATTAGCAGATGGCGGGATACGGAAATGGACAATGCCGGCAGGTGGCACAGGCACCTGCAGCTTTCTTCTATAGGGTAAACGCGCGGAATGGTTAGAATTTCGCGGTTTTTCCCGACGGCGCCGATTGGTGCGTACCTGGTCGCTCTGGCGGCTGGCGTGGCATTGCCTTTGCTGATTTTCGTCGGTTATCTGATGATGGAGCTGGAGGCGAACGAGCGGGAGATTCTTGCGAGCGAAACCGCCGAGGATGCCCAGCTTATCGCCCGGTCGATCGACCGTGAGCTGCAGGACATGGCGACGACGCTGAGGCTGCTGATTACGTCGCCGGAGCTTGAGGCCGGCGATCTGCGCGCCTTCCACAACCGAACTCAGAACAGCCTCCGGTCCGATTCGCTCTATATCCTCGTCGTTAATGCGGATGGGCAGCAGCGGCTCAACACGCGCGTGGAGTTCGACGCGCCGCTCGGCAAGATCTCCAACATACCGGCGCTCCAATCGGCTCTGAACAACGGCGTGACCGAGGTCTCCAACGTCTTTTTCGGCGCCACCAGCGGCAAGCATGTCTTCAACATCACAATGCCCCTGCCCAAGGAGATTTCCCATTCCGGCGCCGCGATGATCATGACGCAGAACGCCGAGGACCTGCAGAAACTCGTCTCGACGGAAGGTCTTCCTGTCGGCTGGTCGGTTGCGATCGTCGATGGAGCCGGAAAGGTAGTGACCTCGCTCGGCGCCCATGCGCTCAGTTCCGGCACCGCGTTTCCGGCCGATACGCTGAAGCTGATGACGGGGTTCAAGGGCACGATCGAAGATGTCGATGGCAACCGCCGGCAGATGTACGGCTACGCGCAGATCACCGGCTGGACATGGAAGGCCATCGTCTGGGGACCGATCGATGCGGCCCAGGCGAGTATCCTGACGACGTGGCGGCAGTTGATTGCCGGCGGCGCGATCTTCCTTGCCGTCGGAATGCTGATTGCATGGCTTGTCGGCCGCCAGCTTCGCATCCCGATCCGGCAGATCGCCGAAATGGCCGAGCGGATCGGCAAGGGCGAGATCGTCTCTCCGGTGGAGACGAAGATCCGGGAAGCCAACCAGGTCGCGGTGGCACTTTCGAATGCCTCGTTCGACCGCAGCGAAGCGGAGGACCGTATCCACCTCATCCTGCATGAACTGGTGCACCGGACCAAGAACATTCTGACGCTGATCCAGGCGATGATGCGCCAGCTGGCGCGCCAGGACACCACGATGGAGGAGTTCCAGAAGGCAATCAGCACGCGTCTACAGGGTCTCGGAAAATCGATCGAGGCGTTGGCGAAGGAGCAATGGGCGGGAGTCTCGATCCGGCGCGTCATCGAAATCCACATGAGCACGTTCGCGGACGCGGCCGACCGGGTCGAGCTGCAGGGCGCAGATTTTATCCTGAAGGCCGAAGCGGTCCAGAACCTTGGCCTCATCCTCCATGAGCTTGCGACCAATTCGGTGAAATACGGCGCGCTCTCGGTGCCGCAGGGCAAGGTGCTCATCGCCTGGAAGGATCTGGTCGAGGAGGACGACGGCGAAAACCGGCTGGAACTCGTCTGGGAGGAGAGAAATGGCCCCGCGGTCCATGAGCCTTCCCGCACCGGGTTCGGCACGACGATCATCAAGCGCCATGCGGCGGCGGCTTTTGCGGGCCGTGTCGAGATCGACTTCCGCACCGAGGGGCTTTGCTGGACCTTGAACGCACCACGCTCCGCCTTCGAACGAGGCGAGGGCGCCGAAAATCTCAAGGACATCGCTATCTAGCTGTTTATCGTAGCGAGTGCCGGAACGAAGGCGCGGGCCTCGCCGTTTGATCGGCCATGGACGCTATGCTTACCACGATCGACATCGATCAAGACTCCCTCAGGACAATCGGCCTTACTTATGTCAGCGATACGGAGCCCGGCATCCGACGGCTCAAGCGCGGCAAGGGCTTCACCTACCGCCTGCCGGACGGCACCTTGCTTGCCGATCCGGAACATCGCCTGCGGATCGCGTCGCTCGGCCTGCCGCCTGCCTATGAGAATGTCTGGATCTGCCTTGATCCGCGCGGACATCTGCAGGCGACGGGCTACGATTCGCGCGGCCGCAAGCAGTATCGCTACCATCCCGACTGGCAGAATTTCCGCAGCGAACGCAAATTCGATCAGCTCGTCCGGTTCGGCGAGGCCTTGCCGCGCATCCGCCGCAAGGCGAAACGCGATCTGGAGCTTGGCCTCGACACGTCCGATGCGGTGATCGCCGCGCTGGTGGCCCTGATGGATGCGACCCATCTGCGGGTCGGCAACCGTCTCTACGCCAAGAAAAACAAGACCTACGGCGCGACTACGCTCCTGAAGCGCCACATGACGCTGTCGGGCGAGTCGATCATGCTGCGCTTTGTCGCCAAGGGCGGCAAACGCGTCCAGCACACGCTGAAGCATCCCCGTCTGCAGCGCATCCTGGAAGAGATCGCCGACCTTCCGGGCCGGCAGCTCTTTTCCTGGCCGGACGAGCAGGGCGTGCCGCATCCGATCGATTCGGGCCGGCTCAACGCCTATCTCGCCGAGGCCGCGGGGTCCGCCGTCTCGGCCAAGACGTTCCGCACCTGGGGTGGCAGTCTCACCGCCTTGATGGCAGCCTGGGAGGTGGCGGAGGAGGGCGGGCGCCCGAAGATCAAGGCGATGTGCAAGGCGGCGGCAGAAGTTCTGCACAATACGCCGGCGGTCTGCCGCTCAAGTTACATCCACCCGAGCATTCTCACACTCTCGGAGGATGTCTCGCCGCTGGAAAAGGTGATAAGGGATAAGGCGGCGCTGACGCGGCCGAAGGAGTTGCGCGCCAACGAACGGCGGCTTCTCGCTTTTCTAAAGGAAGTCTAGGCTTCCGCGTCGGCCGCCCGCGAGGAGGTTGCGGGCGGCCGGAGCCGAGCTGACGTCAATTTACGCTGCCCGGCGATTGTGGCGCCCTTCCTGGACCTCCTCGACAATCTTCGCCACGAATTGCGGCAGATCTTCGGGTGAGCGCGAGGTGATGATGCCGTTGTCGACTACCACCGCCTCATCCTTCCAGGATGCGCCGGCATTGCGGACGTCGGTGCGGATCGAATGATAGGACGTCGCCTTGCGGCCGCGAAGCGCATCGGCCTCCACCAGCAACCATGGGCCGTGGCAGATCGCCGCGACTGGCTTGCCGCTTTTCACGAAGTCGCGCACGACCTTCATCGCATCTTCGTTGTCACGCAGGATGTCGGGATTGATCTGGCCGCCCGGCAGCACGAGGGCATCGAAATCCTCCGCCTTGACGTTCTTGGCTTGCAGATCGACCGAGACGCTATCGCCCCAGTCCTTTCTGTCCCAGCTTTTGATTTCTCCCGCCTTGATGGACGCGATCTTGACGGCGGCGCCGCGGTTTTTCAGTTCCTCCAGCGGGACGCGCAGTTCCGATCGCTCATAGCCGTCTGCCGCGAGAATCAGGATGTTGGCGGACTCGATGGTGGTCATACTGGTCTCCTTTGGTGGACAGTTCTGTTGTTCGCAAAGTTTCGACCGGGTTTAAAGCCGGCCGGTCGAGAGATCCCGGCCGTTGATGGAGGCGGGGACGCTGATTTCTTCTCGGGGCGATTTGGGTAGCGGAAGGACGACGGCCTCGGGTACGACGACCTGCAGTTCTTCCGGATGGGCCACGGCGAAAGTTTTCTTCTGCTGAGTGCCGGTGAGCCTGTTTCTGAGCATTTTTAGAAAGTGTCTCATGGTTTTCTCCCGTCGCGAATGCTGGGCTATTGCCCGTTCACACGGGAGCAAACCCGTCGTCCAAGGATTCGTTCCATCTTTTTCACAGCCGGTTACACAAAGTTATCACGGGGCTGGAACAAATTTCGGGATGGTACGTTTGGTGCCGAATTTTTCGCCCGCTCCTCTCCCGAAGTCGCCGACCTCTCCTGACGGTGCTGCGGGACGTGCTGCTTTCCCTTTCTCCCCATCCGTTTTACGGTGACGGCCGAGACGAGCCGCCTCGCCGTGGACGCTTGCGCCGTTGCGAACACAGGGGCTGTCGCCCTGCATGCCGGACGGCGCCGCGCTGGGGGCCTTTGTGGAGGAGTGGCCGATGACGATCCGCTGGAAATATCTCGCGATCCTGGTGATCGTGGCGCCGCTTCTGGGGCTCGGGTTCGCCTGGTCCGGACTGATGAGCGTCAAGGCGAGCACCGGTCATTGGGGAATGACCGACTGGTTCCTGCACTGGGTGATGCGTAATTCGATCCGGACTGCGGCTCTTTCCATCGAAGCGCCGCCGCTCGATAATCCGGCATTGCTGCCGCCGGCGGCCGGGCATTTCGAGACCGGCTGCGCGATCTGTCATGGCTCACCGGCGCAGGGGCGCTCCGGCGCCGTGCTCGCCATGCTGCCACCACCGCCGGACCTGAAGACAGTGGTTTCCACCTGGAGCGATGCGCAGCTCTTCGAGATCGTCAAGCACGGCGTACGCTTCACCGGCATGCCGGCCTGGCCCGCGCAGGTGCGCGACGACGAAGTCTGGGATATGGTAGCGTTTCTGCGAAAGCTGCCGGGCATGGACAGCGGTGCCTATCTGCAGGCATCCGGCCTGCATGGCATCGGCACCGCAGGCGAAGTCTCACCGCTGCCGATCACCTGCGAAAGCTGCCATGCGGAAAAGCGGCTCAACGGCAACAGCATCATTCCGCGACTGACTGGCCAGTCGGAAGCCTACCTGCTCAACAGCCTGCGCGCCTATGCGCACGGTGAAAGGGCGAGCGGCATCATGAAGGTTGCGATCGGGACTTTGCCCGACGAGAGCCTGCCGGAGCTTGCAAGCTATTATGCCAAGCAGGCGAGGCCGCCGCGACCCGCTGCGCCTTTGAACGCACAGCTCGTGGAAAAGGGCCGCGAGATTGCGGAAAGGGGAAGAGCGGCAGACAAAATTCCCGCCTGCCTCAGTTGCCACGAAAAGCCCGGCGGCAATCCTGCCTATCCGCGCATCTCAGGTCAAAACGCCCCTTATCTGGAGCGCCAGCTCCGCCTCTTCCACGCAGGTGTCCGAGGCGGGTCTTCCTTCAGCCACCTGATGACGGAGGTGGCAAAAAAATTGAATGAAGAAGATTTTGCTGCTCTCGCGACCTTCTTTGCCAGCCGCGAGAGCAGTTGGCCCTGACCTCAAGGCCGCTCTCCTCCCCAGGAGTTCAAAAAACTCAGACCGGGATGACCATCATGTAACAGGCGGCGATCACCAGCACAAAGCCTGCCGCTTCTACCCATTCTCTGACCATCGTCGCCTCCATCGCTTCGGTCGTGAATGAACGAGAAAGTCGTATTGTAGTTCCACGAAATGGCCATAAACGTGGCGGGATCGCCCTAAATGTGAAATCGCTTGGTTAACAGGGCGTTGTCATTTGTCCGCTTCCGCTCGGGCGCGAGCAGCGCCGAGGATCGAACGAACCTCGCGGGCAGCGGCGTTCTCGATCGCGAAGGCTCCTTCCGGCAGCAGACCCGGGTCCTCCTCATTGTCCTTGAACGTGGCGTCATCGCGCAGCCGTCTGAGGAACGAGGTGATGGTCACTTCGCCGCCGATCATGGCGGACAAGAGCTCGATGAGCACTTCGCGATGCGCATTTAATCGCCCTTCCAGTTCCTGGGGTGTCAGCGTCGACATGGTTTCCTCTCCTTATCCGTACCTCGCCTCTTCAAGGAGATAGTGGAACCTTTCGCAGAGGGAACAATCGCTGTGACCGAAAGTTCATCCTTCAGCAAGAACACGGAGGAAGACCATGGCAGAATTTGCCAGATCGGACGGTAATCAGGGTCGGCGCGATGTACGCGACCGGCTGATCCTTGCCCTTTACGCCCAGCTGAAGGCCGAACGGCAGACCCGCGAGGCATTGGAATATGTCATCCGCAATGGGGCTCTGGCGCCTGAAGTGCTCGAAGCCATTGCCGGCGACCCTATTCCGGCTGCAACCGCCGAGGATGTCGCCGCAGTCGAAAAGGTGATCGCGCTCGATGCGCATCGCCGGCAGGCCGCATTCCGAAAGTCCCATGGAGAAGACAAGACATGAAGCGCTTCGTTGTGGCGCTGTCGGCTGTCGCGCTTTTGAGCGCCTGTAGCGACGGTGGCGAAAAACAGAGCGATCCGATCAACAACACGCCGCCGTCGCAACCCAATAACACGGCGCCCACGGATCGCAGCCCTTCACCGCAGACCGGTACAGGTGGCCAAAGTCCGGCGACGTCGCCATCCGGCACCACCAATACGACGCCAGGAAGCCCGCCGTCGGCACCCGGATCGGGCAATCCATAGTTTTCCCGGAGCCGAAGGAACGAAATGCTGTGTCGCACCATTATGACGCCAGTCTTTCAATTGGGTGCGACATGGATACGAAATCGAACCATTTTGTCATCGAGCCCGGCTCCTGGCTTCAGCTCGGCGCCAACTTTGACGGCGAGGGCGTCAATTTCGCGATTTTCTCGGCCCATGCGGAGCGCGTCGAGCTGTGTCTCTACGACCCAAGTGGCAAGATAGAGATCGCCAGGCTGGAGCTCCCGGAATACACTCATGAGATCTGGCACGGTTATGTGCCGGGACTGAAGCCGGGCGCCCTCTACGGCTTCCGTGTCCACGGCCCCTACGATCCGGAAAACGGTCATCGCTTCAATCCGAACAAGCTGCTGATCGACCCCTATGCACGCGAACTCGTCGGCAAGGTCGATTGGAACGAGGCACATTTCGCCTACGATCTTTTGCACGAAGACAAAGATCTCACTTTCGACGAGCGCGACAGTGCGCCGTTCATGCCGAAATGCCGGGTCATCGATCCGAACGAATTCGATTGGAAGGACCAGAACCGGCCGAACATCGCTTGGCCGGCAACGACCGTCTATGAAGCTCACGTGAAGGGCTTCACCCAGCTGAACCCTGACGTTCCGAAGGACCTGCGCGGCACATTCGAGGGCATAGGGCACAAGGCCTCGGTGGATTATGTCAGGAGCCTCGGCATCACATCGGTCGAACTGATGCCGGTCCATTATTTCCCCGACGATCAGCATCTCCTCGACAAGGGCCTGCATAATTTCTGGGGTTACAACACGCTTGGCTTCTTCGCGCCGGCATCCCGTTATTATGGCCCCAGAGGCATCCAGGGGTTCCGCGACATGGTGCGGTCGTTTCACGACGCGGGCATCGAGGTCATCCTCGACGTGGTCTACAACCACACGGCGGAAGGCAACGAGCTCGGGCCGACGCTGGCGTTCAAGGGGATCGACAACTTCTCCTACTACCGGACCATGCCCGACCAGCACCGCTATTACATCAACGACACCGGCACCGGGAACACGGTGAACACCTCGCACCCGCGCGTGCTGCAGCTGATCATGGATTCCCTGCGCTACTGGACCGAGAGCATGCATGTCGACGGGTTCCGTTTCGATCTCGGTACGATCCTCGGCCGCGAGCCGGAGGGTTTCGACGAGCGCGGCGGTTTCTTCGATGCGATCAGTCAGGATCCGGTGCTCTCCAGGGTGAAGCTGATCGGCGAGCCGTGGGACATCGGTCCCGGCGGTTATCAGGTCGGCGGCTTTCCGCCCGGTTGGGCGGAGTGGAACGACAAGTATCGCGACACGGTGCGCGAGTACTGGAAGGGCACCAATGTCTCGACGGATTTCGCCGCCCGCCTGCTCGGTTCCGGCGATCTCTACGACCAGCGCGGCCGGCGCCCGTGGGCGAGCGTCAACTTCATCGCCGCCCATGATGGTTTCACCCTGAACGATCTCGTCTCCTACAACGACAAGCACAACGAGGCGAATGGCGAGGACAATAACGACGGCCACAACGACAACCGCAGCTACAATTATGGCGCCGAGGGTCCGACCGAGGACGAGGGCATTACCGCAGTGCGCGATCGCCAGAAGCGGAATTTCCTTGCCACCCTGTTTTTCTCGCACGGCACGCCGATGCTGCTTGCCGGCGACGAGTTCGGCCGCAGCCAGATGGGCAATAACAACGGCTATTGCCAGGACAGCGAAATCTCCTGGGTTCATTGGGAGGACTTGCCGGAGACTTGCGAGGAGCTTCGCGAGTTCACCCGCCAGATCATCAGGCTGCGCCGCGAACAGCCGCTGCTGCGTCGGGAAAACTGGCGCGACGGCCTGGACATCAAATGGTTCAACGCCGGCGGCGGTTTTCAGACGCCGGAGCAGTGGGACGAGGGCTCCACGCTCGGCCTCCATATCGGCCGGACCGATCTTCGGGAAGAGGAGGGCATCTGGCACGACGTCCTGCTGCTCTTCAACCCGTTCGAGGGCAATGTGCCCTTCCGCATCCCGCAGTTCGGCGAGGGCGGCTGGGTGCTTGAACTCACCACCTCCGACCTTTCCAAGCGTGGCCTGGTGATCACCAAGGAAAAGGATTTCGAGCTCGAAGGCCGCAGCCTGGCACTCTTCCGGAGGCCGTAAGGGCTTCAACTTCCTCCCATAGCCAAGAAGAACCCGGCTCTCAGGCCGGTTTCTTTTTGTCAGCTGGTTGGTTGGGACCTTAAAGCGTCGCGCGGCGGATATCCGAGCTTGTCGAGACAACATGTCCGGATTTCAGCACAAGATTGGCATAAACGGCAGCATATTGCTGGGCGCTACGTTCCCAGGAGAATTTCGCCTTCATGCCTTGGTTCTGCAGGCGCGCCCACATTTTCGGATCGGCATAGGCGTGCAGCGCGCGGCGAAGCGCCAGCCGCAATCCATCGGTCGTCACCGGATGGAACTGAAATCCGGTCGCAACGCGGGCGGACATCGCCGCGTCATTGGCATCTATGATGGTCTCGGAGAGCCCGCCGGTGCGGGAGACGACCGGTACGCAGCCATAGCGAAGCGCATAGAGCTGCGTCAGGCCGCAGGGTTCAAAGCGTGAGGGCTGGACGATCGCGTCCGATCCGCCGTGGATCAAATGCGCCGTTGGCTCGTCATAGCCGAAATGAACCGCCATCCGGCCCGGAAAACGCGCGGCGGTGTCGGCGAGCGCCCGCTCGATTTCCCGATCACCTTGCCCGAAGACGATTACCTGACCTCCGTGGCGAATGATCTCGTCCGCCGTATCGGCAAACATGTCGAAGCCCTTCTGCCATGTCAGCCGACTGACGGCGGAAAATAGAGGGCCTTCCCGACCGGCATCCAGCCCGAATCTTTCGAGCAGAACGGCGCGGTTCTCGCGCTTGCGGCGCAGCGTGCCGACGTCGTAATTGCGCGGCAGGTGCGGGTCGGTCGACGGATCCCAGATATCGAGGTCGATGCCGTTGACGATGCCGCGCAGGTCGGAGACGCGGGCGTTCAGGACCCCGTCCATGCCCATGCCGAAGCGTGGCGTGAGTATTTCGCGCGCATAGGTCGGGCTGACGGTGGTGATCGCATCGACTGTCTGCAGGCCACCCTTCAGGAAGCTGATATCGCCGAAATATTCCATGCGGTTCATGGAATAGGCCTCCGGCGGCAGGCCGATGCTCATCAGTACGCCAGCAGGATACTGCCCTTGGAAGGCAAGGTTGTGGATGGTCAGCACCACGGGCGTCCTGCAGCCGCGCTCGCGCATGTAGACCGAGGTCAGCGCCGACTGCCAGTCATGGGTGTGAACGAGGTCCGGAACCCATCCGGGGAGCACTCCATCGGCGATTTCCGCCGCGGCAAGGGAAAGTGCGGCGAAACGCCTCCAGTTGTCCGGATGGTCGATGCCGTCTTCGTCGACATAGGGGCCGCCCGGCCGATCGTAGAGAGCTGGCGCATCGAGCACGAAGAGGCTGAGGCCTTCGACCCGGGTGTGGAGGAGCGAGGCTTTTTCGCCCAGCAGATTTTCGAATGTGACGAGCGGCATGGCGCTCTTCAGCTGCTGCATGACCTGCGGATAACCGGGGATCAGAGACGTCGTCTCGATGCCGAGGGGAGCAAGTGCCTTGGGCAGGGAACCTGTCACATCTGCAAGCCCACCTGTCTTCACAAGAGGAAAGATTTCGGACGTGACCGAAAGAATCCTCATTCCCGGAAGCCCCCGCTTTCCATAACCTGTCTTGATCCCCTGATCCATTGCGCTCCGCTCATCTCGACGGGGTTCGTCGAATGGGACGTAAGCGTTCATCATGCGTGCCTCAGCCATCTGCCAGTCTCACCCTCAAGAACGTTTCGGCCTTGGCCAACGTTCCCCGACAGAGTGGAGCCACGGCCAAGTTCAGACGCAAAAGCCATTTCGATTTTTCCAGGGTAAATAAGTCCGGGGCCGCGATGATGTCAGTCGCCGCGACCAATAACGATAGTGATGAAGTTGGGTGGCGGGCGGCGTCAAGCGCCAGCCGGAACCTTCTTGGAGCGCTTCTTGGCCGGTTCGACGGCTTCCGGCATGGCAACGGCCGGTGCCTTGGACGTTGTCTTCGCCGGAGAAGCCTTGGCTGCGGCCGTTTTCACGGCCGGTTTCGGAGTTGCAGCCTTCGCCGCCGCTTTCGGCGACTTCGCGGCGATGGCTGACTTGCCGGCTGACTTGCCGCGCGACCCTGCCGCAGGCTTCTTGGAAGCGGTCGGCCCGAGCGTCGCATATTCCAGCTTGGCCCGCTCCCAATGCTCCCTATCCTTGCCTGAGGGATAGCCTTCTTCTTCCCACAAAATGTAGGCCCGCTTTCTGATCCAGACTTCTTCGGATTCCGCCATTCTTGTCTCCATTCGCCCAAGCGCCGAAACGTGTGCGGCGCAGAAAAGTTCCCTGGTAAAAACGAAAAATCGCAACCCGGCCGAGACGCGGCCAACACTTGAAAAAAACTTCCCCGGAGGCGGAACTTTTGGCTGTCAAATATACTTATGGCCGCCGGGAAGGAGACACATCCAATGGGAAAGTACTGCGATATCGTCCCACACGCAACCGGCTGGGTCTATGTCATCGACGGCGTTCAGTCTGCGTCCTATTATCACACCTATGAGCTCGCCATGGAGGCTGCCAAAGCACATGTGGCACGCGACCGAAGCGGGCGGGTGGAGATTTTCCGGCGGCAGGCGCTGAACGGCGAAATGTTGCCGGTTCCCCCAATGCAAGGGAACCCGGACCCGTCGGCACTAAGGCGATCTTTCCCGGCTTGAGAAGGCCGGAAGGGAGGAAAAGCCCCGGATCGTCTCCGGGGCTTTTTTCGGGTCGATGAAAAGGCGCGGCCGGCGCCGCGCCTCTCATGGGATCGCGAATGTCACGCAGCTTTCTGGGCCGCGGTGTTCACCGCGGTCTTGGCGAGAGCCGTCAGGGCCTCGTCGGTCTTGCTTTCCTCGGCGAGCGTCTGTTCGAGAAGCGTTACGGCGTCCCGGTGACCGAGCTGCTGGGCCCAGGCACGCAGGGTGCCGTAGCGGCTGATCTCGTAATGTTCGACGGCTTGCGCTGCGGCGAGCAGCCCGGCGTCGAGAGCTGGCGTGCCCTTGAACTCGTCAAGGATCTCCTCGCCTTCTTCGATGATGCCGTCGATCGCGGGGCAGGTCTTGCCCTGGGCCCGCTTGCCGATAATCTCGAAGACCTGCTTCAGGCGATCGATCTGACCTTCGGTTTCGTCCCTGTGTTTCTCGAATGCTGCCTTCAGCTTCGGATCCTGGGCGCCGCGTGCCATCTTCGGCAGCGCTTTCACGATCTGGCGCTCGGCGTAATAGATGTCCTTCAGGGTTTCATGAAAAAGGTCGTCGAGGGTCTTACTGGCCATGGGTCTCTCTCCTTGTTGATGGGTGTTCTTATGGGGGGATTGCGAGGCACCTAACGAGCGGAGCGCCTCGCGGGTTCCACGGAAATCAATGCCTTTCGGGGGCAATTCGAAGATTATTGCGGCAGCCGACGACACCCTCGATGTCGAGAACGACGTCTTCGGCACGGGTTTTGTCGGCAAGCTGAGCGACGTATCCCTCCAGCGTCACCTCGCCGTTCTCCACCGAGACCATCATGTTGGTCGGGTCGAGAAAGGCATCCTGGGTCAGGTGCTCATTGACGTCCTGTGCGATCAGATCGTCGGGTCGGTCGTAACCGTTCGGCGCCTTGCCGATCTGCTTTTCCTGTTCCGGTCCCTCGGCGAAGATATTGGCTTCGCCCTGAAGATAACCGCTCGGGCGGCTTTCTGCCGGGCCCTCCCATCGAGGCCATTGCGAGGTCTCGCCGGGACGGCCAGCTTTCGGCTGCTCATTCTTCATCGGCTTTCTCCTTTTCAGGGGCATGATCGCCCGCAGCGGAGGAACCCACGGTTGCCGGAAAAGTTCCATGCGACTTGATGGAACCGGAACGCCCGAAACGCGTTTGGACCGTCAACTAGAAAAATGTTTACGACGGGAGAGACACATGCAGGACAGGCTGAAGATCTATCGGCTGGTGCCGACTGCTGCGCCACATGATCCGAACTGGCAGAACTCGCCACCGCACGGCGAGGTGGTGGTCAGGGCAAAGACCGCTGGCGATGCGCGCCTCGTGGCGAGCCAGGCGGAACTTGATTTCATGGAAATCGACGCTTCCCCCAGCGAAGGCAATTCGACGGAGATGGCGAGCGCCTTCCGTAGCGACAAGCTCTATACGGTGATCGAAGACAGCAGCGGGCGGTTTGCGCCGAATGGGCCGCGGTGCGTCATTGGCGGCCGTGTGCGCACGGACAACCTGATTTCCACCCAGCTCTGATGCTTGGGGCAAAGGTTCGCAGGAGCGAGAATATCAGTCGGTACGACCGTCGATCTTTTCGTTGAGTGCCTTCTGCAGCGCTCGCGCCAGGTCGAGCAGCCGATCAGGAACCTCTTCCTTCTCGATCTCGGTCAGAAGGACCGAAACCTTGCGGCTGACCCGCCGTCCCATCCTGATGTCCTGTTCCGCAACCGGAGTGTCTTGTTTCGCCATCCCGACCTCTGACGTAATCACTACCGGCATCCGTTGCCGAAACAATAGGCGCCCGCCATAACGCTGCATTAGCCTTCCATACATCAGGAAGGCTAACTTCGGATATCCCGAAAAAGTCACAGAGGACAAATGAAATAAGACGACTCCCTATCCAGGAAGCCGCCCAATTTGTTCCATAAGTTTTTCAGAAAGATCAGTGCCGGGGCGGTTTCGGCGTGCCGGAGGGGATCGACGTCACCGTGGTCGACACCGGATCGCTTGCCGGAAAGGTATTTTCCAGGCCCTCGTTGAGCTGTTCAT
The DNA here is from genome assembly GCF_023006485.1 of Neorhizobium sp. BETTINA12A. NCBI lineage: Bacteria > Pseudomonadati > Pseudomonadota > Alphaproteobacteria > Hyphomicrobiales > Rhizobiaceae > Neorhizobium > Neorhizobium sp. BETTINA12A. Next base: position 29,870 of record NZ_JALBGW010000022.1, on the reverse strand, counting down.
CCAACTCCTTCTTTTCGCCGCGCTCGCGAGCCGACTGCTCGGCTTTTTTGTGCGAGTCTTTCTGCGCAGGGTTCGGGGTGCCGCTGGTGCTCATCTCGTTTGCCTCCTTGGCCTGTTTCGTCATGCAAACGGTTTGGTTCGAAAGTTTGTTCCGGAACCAAGCAGAGGCAGCGCGGGTTATCGGGCAAACGAAGGAGTTTTGTCGTGGCCCCGCGCGTATTCTGGAAAGGTTATCTGAAGCTCTCGCTCGTCACCTGTCGGGTGACGATGACGCCGGCGGTCTCCGAAGGCGCCAAGGTGCGGTTCCACAATATCAACCGCAAGACCAATAACCGCGTCCTCAGCCAGTATGTCGATGTGCAGACAGGCGAGGCGGTCGAGGATGACGATCAGGTCAAAGGGTATCCGAAAGGCGAAGACGATTACGTTCTTCTCGAAGACGAAGAGATCGAGGATGTCGGGCTCGAAAGCACCCGCACCATCGATATCGAAACTTTCGTGCCGGCCGACTCGATCGGCTGGATCTGGTATGATCGGCCGCATTATCTGGCGCCCGACGACGAGGTGAGCGCCGAAGCCTTCGCGGTGATCCGGGAGGCTATGGCGAAGACCAATACTGGCGGCATTGCCCGGCTTGTCATGTATCGTCGCGAGCGGGCGGTTTTGCTGTTGCCGAAGGACAAAGGGATCGTCGTCTGGACCTTGCGTTACGGCGACGAAGTCAGAGACGCTGACGAATACGCGGCTGAGAAACCGAAGGAGAGCGCCGGTTCCGAACATCTGGCGATGATGAAGAAGATCATCGATGAGCGCACCCAAGCCTGGAAACCTTCAATGGCGGACGACCCGGTTCAGGACCGGCTGCTCGAAATCATCGCCGAGCGCAAGAAGAGCCGGAAATCCAGGAAGAAAGTCGAGGAGAAGGGACCCGAGCGCAGCAGCAATGTGATCGATATCACCGCGGCGCTGAAGAAGAGCCTGGAAGCGGAGCGGAAAGCGCCGAGGAAGTGAGGCGTCTCATCCCAGCGTCTACCGTTTCTTCTTTGCCTTGAACTCGATCGGGGCTTCCGCCTTGCGAAAATCTCCCCACGGATCGCTCGTCTGCTGGGCGATGCGCGCCGGGGCGTTGATGACCGTGAAATAGTTGGGGCCGATCGCGCCGCCGAGTTCGTCCCACTCGACCGGCATGGAAACCGGTGCGCCGGGGCGGGCACGGGTGGAATAGGGGGCGACCGCGGTATTGCCGCGCCCGTTGCGCAGGTAGTCGATGAGGATCTTGCCGCTTCGCTTCGACTTGGTGATCGTCGAGACATATTTGGCGGGATCGTCGCCGGCCATGCCGTCGGCGAGCGCCTTCATCGCCGCCTTCACCTCCGGCCATTCTGCCTTTGGTTTGACCGGTGCGACGACATGCAGGCCCTTGCCGCCCGAGGTCTTGACGAAGGCCACCAGCCCCATGTCCTCGAAACGGCGCTTCACCTCATGAGCGGCAGCGATGATATCGGTCCAGGAGACGCCTTCTCCCGGGTCGAGATCGATATTGACCATGTCCGGCTTTTCCCAGTCGTCAAGCGTCGAGCCCCAGGGGTGGATTTCCAGCGTTGCCCCTTGGACGAGGCCGAGCAATCCATCGAGGTCGCGGATGGTGATATCCTCTTCCGCCGGATCGGTGGGGTCCTTCACGAGCACGGCGTTCTTGGTCATGCCCTTCCAGCCATGTTTCTGGAAGAATAGCGGTTTACCGATCCCATCCGGCCCACGCACCAGCGCCAGCGGGCGGTTGACGACGAAGGGCGCCATCAGCCGCCAGACTTCGGTGTAATAATCCGCAAGCCCGGCCTTGGTCACACCGGCATCTGGCCAGTAGACCCGGTCCGGATGGGTAAGATTGATTGTCCGTTTCGGCGGCTTCGGTTCTTCCGCTGCGTTCACAGGCCCGCCCTCCCGGACGATATCCTTCGGATCCTTGTCTTCGCGCAGGCCCCGGAAGGCCGCGTGACGGATATGCGCATCCGCCGTCCAGCCGCGAAACTCCACTTCCGCCACCAGTTCGGGCCGCACGAAAACGACGTCCTTCTTTTCCACCGCTGCGAGCTTTTCGTCAAACGGGCTTTCGCCAGTCTGGATCTCCTGGAGGCGCTTGAAGAGCGATTGCGCCATGGCATTCGAATAACCGGTGCCGACGCGACCGGCATGCCGCAGTTTTCCCTTGTCGTAATATCCCATGACCAGCGATCCGATCGCCGTCCTCGAAACGGAGGAGGGGACAAATCCGGCGATCACGAATTCCTGTCGAGCCGAACATTTCGACTTCACCCAGTCGCGGCCGCGGCCAGGGCGATAGGGCGCATCCGATATCTTGGAAATGATGCCTTCGAGGCTCAGCCGGCAGGCATGTTTCAGGACCAGACCGCCTTCGTCGCTAAAATGCTCGCTGAAGCGCAAGGCCGGGCCGCTGCCGGTTAGCAGTGTTTCCAGCGCCTCCTTGCGCTTCAGAAGCGTCGCGCCGGTCAGGTCGTAACCGTCGAGATGCAACAGGTCGAATGCGTAGAAGGTGAACCGGTCGTCCCGGCCTTCGCTCAGGTCCTGCTGGAGCAGGGAGAAATCGGTGGCGCCGGAACCGGCCTCGACCGCTACTTCCCCATCGATAATCGCATCGGCCGGGCTAAGCTTTCCGAATTCCGCGATGATCTCGTCTCCGAACTTATGCGTCCAATCGAGCCCGGTGCGCGTCAACAGCTTTACCTTGCCATTTTCGATACGGGCCTGCAGGCGATAACCGTCGAGCTTGATCTCGTGGACCCAGCGTTTGCCGGAGGGTGCGCTCTTCACCAGGGTCGCAAGCTGCGGTTCGACGAAATCCGGGAGTTCGGCTTTCCTGGCGCCCTTGATCTTCGAGGCGGCAATGTCGGATTTTTCCGGTCCGCGATCGGATTTCGTCTTCGTCTTCGGTTTGGCCGTACTCTTTCCCGCCGGCGCCTTGCGGCTCCAGATTTCGTCCAGTGTCTTGCCTGACTTTACCGAAAACGGCATTTCGTCGAGAATGTCCTTGTCGCCCTCTGCGCGGGCGAATTCGTCCTCGCCTTTCACCAGCAGCCAGTTCTCGCGTTTTTCGCCCTCTCTGCGGGCCATGCGGATCAGGTGCCAGCGGCCCTCCAGCTTCTCGCCCTTCAACTCGAATTCCATATGGCCTTTCTTATAACCCTTGTGCGGATCGCCGATCGGGTCCCAGGTGCCGCGATCCCAGAGCAGCACGGCGCCGGCGCCGTAATTGCCTTTCGGGATCATGCCTTCGAAACCGCCGTAATCGAGCGGATGGTCTTCCACATGCACTGCCAGCCGCTTTTCGCCGGGGACGAAACTCGGGCCTCGGGTCACGGCCCAGCTTTTCAGCACACCGTCCATTTCCAGCCGGAAATCGTAATGCAGCCGGGTGGCGTCGTGTTTCTGGATCACGAAACTGTTGTCAGATGCCTTGGCCTTGCGACCGCCGGAGACTTTTCCTTGAGGCTCCGGGGACACCTTGAAATTCCGCTTCTGATTATAGGTTTCGAGCGCCATGATCAGCTCGCCTTTCTCTGCGGGGCGGCAGTCTTACGAGGTACGGTTTTCTTGGCTGACTTCTTCAGCGGGGTCTTCTTGCCGCCACCGGCGCTCTGGCGCAGCGCATCGAGCAGGCTGGAAACCTTCTTCGGTTCCGGCTTCGGCTGCTTCCTGAGCTTGCGGCCCTCGATCTTCGCCTTGATCAGCTCGGCAAGTGCTGCCTCATAGCGGTCGTCGAACTCGCTCGGGTCGAACTCGCCGCGTTTGGTGTCGATGATGTGTTCGGCGAGATCGAGCATCTCGCCCTCGATCTTGAAGCTCTTGATATCGGAAAAGATTTCCTTCGCCGGCCGGACCTCGTAGTCGTAGTTCAGTGTGCTGGCGATCAGGCCTTTTTCGCTGGGGCGGATCAGCAGTGTCCGCAGCCGCCGGAAGAGCACGGTGCGGGCGAGTGCAGCGACGTTCTTCTCCTTCAGCCCCTTGCGGATCAGCTCGAAGACTTCCGCGGCCGGTTTGTCGGCCGGCGCCAGGTAATAGGGTCGATCAATGAAGATGGTGTCGACGCCGTCGCAGGGAATGAAGGTTTCGATCTCCAGCGTCTTGTCGCTCTCGGGTACTGCGGCCTTCACCTCGTCGGGCTCAAGGAAGACATATTGGCCGCTTGAAACTTCGTAGCCTTTGACGATGTCTTCGCTTTCGACCTGCCTGCCGGTGTCGGCATCGACCATCTGGCGGTGGACGCGGTTGCCCGTCTCCCGATTGATGATGTGAAAGCTGACACGGTCGGATGTCGAGGCGGCGGTATAAAGCGCCACCGGGCAGCTTAGTTCGCCGACCTTCAGATAGCCTTTCCAGTTTGCACGCGGTGCCATTCCGAACTCCCGGCAGAACTCCGTGAAAGTCCTATCAACAGGCCTGCCGGCCCGTTTGTTCCCTTGAGTGGTGCGCGGTTTTCGTCAGGAAGATGAACAGGGCGTCCATCTTGGCGGAACCAAATACGCGAGGCGTGCGTTTGCCCCCGTCATTCCAGCCATGAAGACTTCGGAGAGGTAGGCAACGGTGTCTGAATCACAGTTGAATGGTGATCCTGCACGTGCAGACATAGTAAGGCTTATCCCGGCTCTCCGCGCATTTGCCCGTACTTTCTGCCGCAATCCCAGCGATGCAGACGACCTGGTGCAGGAGACGTTGATGAAGGCGCTCGCCAATCTCGACAAGTTCGAGCCGGGCACCAAGTTGAAAAGCTGGCTTTTCACCATCATGCGCAACACCTTTTATTCGCGGGCCAAGGTACTTGGCCGAGAGGCGCCGGGGATCGAGGAGAACATTTCCGGCGATACGCCGGTCGCAGCGAGCCAGGAGGTTGCTGCTCGGGCGCAGGAAGTCCAGCGGGCGCTCCAGAAATTGCCTCCGCATTATCGCGAAGTGCTGACGCTGGTGGCGATCCTGGGCGAAAGTTACGAGGCGACGGCGGAGATATGCGATTGTGCGGTGGGCACGGTGAAAAGCCGCCTCAACCGGGCACGGCATCAAATTCTGCAGGAATTGGGAGAAGAAACGAACTGAGCTGCCTCATCCGGCAGCTTTTATGCTTTGGAGGTCGCCGTGAAGTTCACTTTGATCGCGGCGGCGATCGTTCTTGTGACGATCGCCCCGGTTTTCGCATTCATCTAGCAGATCAGGCCGGATCCTGGTCAAGGTCCGGGTAATGCCGGAATATGCCCGACTCATTGAACGCGAGCCGGCGTTTCGACCTTAGATAGGCCTCGATATTCGGACGTTGGGCGACCGCGTCGCGTAGTTTGGCGACATGGGGATAATCATTATCGAAATTTTTCATCGCACGCGGGAAGGCATAGGCGAGACCTTTGGCGAGCTGGAAGAGCGACAGGTCGGCGTAAGTCAGGGTGTCGCCCACCGCATGGCCGCTCTTGGTAGGGTTTGCGGCGATGATACGGTCGAAATAGCCGATGAATTTCGGCACCCGGTGTTTCAGGAAGGCCTTGGAACGCGCCTTGGCCTCCTGCCTCTGATCCTCGTAGTAGTCGGCGGTGCTGATCGGGTGGTGCGTATCATGCACTTCCGCGAGGAAATCGGTGACCGTCAGCTGGAGGCCGTGGGCGAAGAGGCGGGATTTCTCGTCTTTCGGCACCAGATTCAGCTTCGGCCCGAGGTAATTGAGGATGTTGGCGACGTGTGAGACGACCAGGTCGCCATCCTTGAGAAAGGGCGGTGCGAACGGCATGTCGTAACCGTGCTTGCCGTGCATATAATCCATCATTTTCGCAGTGCCGCGTTCGCCGCGGGCTACGTCCACATAGTCGGCTCCAGCCTCTTCCAGCGCCAGCCGCACGAATTCGCCGCGGCCCTGAAGGCCGTCCCAGTAATAAAGTTCGTAAGTCATAGTCACTCCAGAAATTCTGCGATCTTCTTCAAGTCTTCGACGAAGCGGGCCCGGTTGAGCTCCGCGTCCGGCTGATCCAGCGTCCTCAGCAGTGCCGAAGGATGGATGGTCACCAGTACCGGCAGGCCGTCCGGCGATCTCAACATCGTGCCGCGATCACGGGTCACTTTCGCCTGCCTTCCCAGCAAGGCATAAAGCGCTGTCGCGCCGAGCGCTACGGCAAGTTTCGGTTTGACCAGGCGCAGCTCCGCTGCCAGCCACCAGGCGCAGGCCTGGACCTCGCCGGTATTGGGTTTGGCATGGATGCGGCGCTTGCCGCGTGGGGTGAACTTGAAATGCTTCACCGCATTGGTGACGTAGCAGATATCGCGTTCGACGCCGGCTTCCTCCAGACAGCGATCGAGGAGCTTTCCCGCCGGCCCGACGAACGGCTTACCCGCCTGATCCTCCTTGTCTCCCGGCTGCTCGCCGACAAAGAGCACCTTGGCCTTGGGCGGCCCCTCTCCGAACACGAGATGGGTGGCGTTCCTATAGAGGTCGCAACGCGTGCAGCTTTCCGCATCCTGCTCAACGTCCGGCAGTTTTTCGCCCTCCGCGCCCGATGTCTCGAAGGCTGGGCCTTTGCGCGATGTCAGCATGTTCGCACTCCTTGTAGACGGTTTAGAACCGGCTCGCCCGTCTGACTGTTCCTTTAAATTTGCATGGCGCGAATATGGGTTGGAACTTTTGCACAAAGGTTGGGTTGAAGGCTCGTCTGGTTTGGCAACGTTTTTCGCTCGAGATTTTCAAGTTTGGCAGGATTTTGAACATGGCTATCAGGATTACCGCGATCGTTTTTATTTTGATCGGTTTGGCGTTGGCCGTCGGCGGCGGACAACTGGTACTGCTCGGAGGCAGCGCCTATTACATTATCTGCGGTCTTGGCTTCGTGGTGACCGCCATCCTGCTTTTCCTCCGGAATGCCATGGCGCTCAGGGTCTATGCAGTTGTCGTGCTCGCTTCGCTCGCCTGGGCGATCTGGGAGGTCGGGCTCGACTGGTGGCAGCTCGGCCCGCGTGGCGGGCTGATCATCCTCCTCGGTCTCTGGCTCCTGACACCCTGGGTTCGCACCCCGCTCGGCTTTTCGAGCCCGACCGGCATGCGCTACGGCGCCAGTGCACTGCCGCTCGGTATTTCGCTGATGATCGCGATCGTCGTCGCCATAGTTTCGATGTTCCTCGATCCGCTCGACCGGAGCGGCGAGCTGCCGCAACAGTCGGTCGCTGCCGCTCCGCCTATGGGCGGCAACGTGCCGCCCGGCGAATGGCATCAGTATGGACGGACGCCCTATGGGCAGCGTTATTCGCCGCTCGACCAGATCAAGGTCGACAACGTCGCCAAGCTCACGGAAGTCTGGCGCTACCAGACCGGGGACGTGAAACGGCCGGACGATGTGGGCGAGACCACCTATCAGGTGACGCCGCTCAAAGTCGGCAATTCGCTCTATCTCTGCACACCGCACAATCTTGCCATCGCGCTCGATGCGACGACCGGCAAGGAGAAGTGGAAATACGACCCTAATTCCGGCATGAACCCGGATCGCCAGCACCAGACCTGCCGCGGCGTCAGTTATTACAAGGACGCCGCCGCCGCTGCCGGCAGCCCGTGTGCGGAACGGGTCTATCTGCCGACCTCGGATGCGCGGTTGATCGCCCTCGATGCAGCGTACGGCCAGGTCTGCACCTCCTTTGCCGACAACGGAACGCTGCAGCTCACCAGCGGCATGCGGTACAATCCAGCCGGCTACTATTATTCGACCTCTCCGCCAGCGATCGCCGGCAACAAGATCATCATCGGTGGTGCGGTCAACGACAACTATTCCACCCAGTCGCAATCCGGCGTGATCCGCGCCTTCGACGTCAATACGGGACAGCTGATCTGGAACTGGGATTCGGGCAATCCGAGCCAGACCCAGCCGCTGCCGCCGGGTCAGACCTACACGACCAATTCGCCCAATAGCTGGTCGGTGTTCAGCGTCGACGAGGAGTTGGGGCTTGTCTATGTGCCGCTCGGCAACCAGGTGCCGGATCAGCTCGGCATGGGCCGCAGCGAGAGCGTGGAGAAATATTCCTCCTCGATCGTCGCGCTCGATCTCAATACCGGTGCCGACCGCTGGGTGCGCCAGACGGTGCATCACGATCTTTGGGACATGGACGTGCCTGCCCAGCCGGTCCTCCTCAACATCTCGAGGCCGGACAATACGGTCGTGCCGGCTCTCGTCGGCCCGACCAAGCAGGGCGACATATACGTGCTCGACCGCCGCAGCGGCGAGCCGATCATCCCGATCACCGAGGAACCGGCACCGGGAGGTGCGATCCCGGAAGATCGTACTGCGCCGACGCAGCCCACCTCAGCCTTGTCCTTCAAGCCGAGACCGCTCGAAGAACGCGACATGTGGGGCGTCACCATGTTCGACCAGATGGTCTGCCGCATCTGGTATCATCAGTACAATTATCTCGGCCGCTACACGCCGCCGTCGCTGAAGGGCTCGATCATCTATCCGGGCAATTTCGGCACATTCAACTGGGGCAGCGTGGCGGTCGATCCGGAACGGCAGGTGATGTTCGGCATGCCGACCTATCTCGCCTTCACCTCAAGGCTGGTGCCGCGTGCGGATATCCCGCCGAAGGCACAGGATCAGAAGGGCAGCGAACAGGGCCTCAACCGCAATGACGGCGCACCTTACGGCGTCTACATGGGTCCGTTCCTCGGGCCGCTGCAGATCCCCTGTCAGGCGCCGTCCTGGGGGTATGTCGCGGGCGTCGACCTGCGCACCGGGCAGATCGCCTACAAGCAACGCAACGGCACGGTCTATGACATGACGCCGCTGCCGCTGCCCTTCAAGGTCGGGGTGCCCGGCATCGGCGGGCCGATGATCACCAAGGGTGGCGTGGCGTTCCTTGGCGCTGCCGTCGACAACTATCTGCGCGCCTACAACCTCACCAACGGCCGCGAGCTCTGGAAGGCGCGGCTGCCGGCCGGCGGCCAGGCGACGCCGATGACCTATGCGGTCGACGACGGCCGACAGTTCGTGGTGATGGTGGCCGGCGGACACGGTTCGGTCGGCACCAAGCCCGGCGACTACGTGATCGCCTATGCGCTGCCGCGATAGACGCAGCCAAACGAAAGGCCCGGGCGTCCGACGCCCGGGCCTTTCTGGTTCCATTTATCGGGGGTTACATCGGGCGGTTGAAACGGAGTTCGTTGCGCACGGTGGTCACGCCGGCAACGTTCAGGGCCACGTCCTCGGCTCGTGCGATCTCGCTTTCCAACTGGACCGTCCCGCTCAGCGTTATCTCGGAACCGCGGGCGATGACGGCGACGTCGCTTGCATCGACGCCGCCAGCGGAAGCCAGGGCATCGGAAACCGCCCCTTCGAGCGTCGCGCTTGGAGGAAATTCTACTTCGACCTCAGGGGGCGTCTCGTGAAAATGCTGATGCTTCAAGACCATTGTCGTACTCCGTTCTGACACGGCACGACAACGCGCGGCGAGGGCGATTGGTTCAGCGTCCGCCGGCGAGAACCGTGACGATGATCTCCTGAAGCTGGTTCTGCGAGAAGGGTTTGGGCAATCGCGGCAGCCGATTGTCGCCGCCTGTCGGCAATTCCGCGTAACCGGTCGCCAGCACCACCGGCAGGCCCGGTCTCTCTTCGCGGATGACGGCGGCCAGTTCGGAGCCGGTCATACGCGGCATCGAATGATCGGTGATGACAAGATCGATGTCATGGGCGCCGCTTCTCAGCTCCTTCAGGGCGTCGGTGCCGCTATAAGCCTCGATCACGGTGTGGCCGAGATCCTCCAGCATCAGCGTGGTGTTCATCAGGACCAGCGCATCGTCATCGACGGCGAGAATTGTCAAGCGTCCTCTGGGAGTTGCGGCGGGCGAGGGCATGGTCTGCTCCGAAGACTGCGGACAGTCGTTTGCATCGGCCACAGGCAGATAGAGCGAAACCGTCGTGCCCTTGCCCTTTTGGCTTTCGATTTCGAGTTTGCCGCCCGACTGTTCGGTTAGGCCCTGCACCATGGAAAGTCCGAGCCCTGTCCCCTTGCCGACACCCTTGGTGGTGAAGAAAGGTGTCGTTGCGCGGATGAGGGTTTCCTCGTCCATGCCTTCGCCGCTGTCGGCGACAGCCAACCGCACATAACGGCCGGGTTTCAGCCTCTCGGTATTCTTGTCGGCGAAATACTCCTCGGCGCTGATGACGATCATGCCACCGCCCGCCATCGCGTCTCGGGCGTTGACGACGAGGTTCAGAAGCGCGGTCTCGAGCTGAACCGGGTCGCTCGTGACATGCGGCAGGTTTTTGGCAAACCGGGTTTCGACGGATGCGGAGGCGCTGAGCGAGCGCTGAACGAAATCCATCATGCCACTCACGAGTGCCGGCACGTTGATGGCTTGCATATTCAATTCCTGGCGCCGGGAGAACGCGAGCATGCGCTGGGTCAGGGCAGCACCCCGTTCGGCGCCCTGAATGGCATTGTCCAGCAGTGGCGTCAGCGCCGGATCGTCGGGCAGGCGTTTCTTCAGAATTTCCAGGCTGCCCAGCACGGCCATCAGCAGATTGTTGAAGTCGTGGGCGACACCACCGGTCAACTGGCCGATCGCTTCCATCTTCTGGGATTGGAAAAGTTCCTCACGTGCCTGGGTAAGAGCCTTCTGCGCCTCGACTTTTTCGGTGATGTCGCGCGTGATCTTGGCGAAGCCGAGGAGCGTGCCTTCCTCGTTGCGGATCGCATCGATGATCACATGTGCCCAGAAACGCGTGCCATCCTTGCGCTGCCGCCAGCCTTCCTTCTCGAGTCGTCCCTCGCGCCGCGCGGTCTCCAGGCTTCGGTTTGGTTCGCCGCGCTCGCGGTCCTCCGGAGTATAGAACTGCGAAAAATGCTGGCCGACGATCTCGTCCGCCGTATAGCCCTTGATGCGCGTGGCACCGGAGTTCCAGTTGCTGACGCGGCCATCTGGGTCGAGCATGTAGAGAGCATAGTCGGTGACACCCTGGACGAGGATCTGGAATTTCTCTTCGCTCAATCGGAGTTCCGTCTCGGCCCGTTTCCGTTCCGTCAGATCGCGGGTCACCTTGGCGAAGCCGAGAAGTTCGCCGGACCTACTCCAGATCGGGTCGATGATGACGTGGGCCCAGAAGCGGCTGCCGTCCTTGCGGACGCGCCATGCTTCCTTTTCGAAGCGGCCTTCTGTCGCAGCCGTCCGCAACGCGTGTTCGGGCGCCCGCGCCAATCTGTCTTCAGGCGTATAGAAGCGGGAAAAATGCTCGCCCAGGATTTCCCATGCCTCGTATCCCTTGACGCGCTGGGCGCCGGGATTCCAACTCGCGATCTTGCCCTCCGGGTCAATCATGTAAATCGCGTAGTCCGTGATGGAGTCGACGAGCAGACGGTAACGTTCCTCGTCAAGCAACGAAACGTCATAACTTTGCGGCACGCTCATTAATTATCCCCGTCCCACGACGTTTTTGCCCCTGGCGTGATGCAACAACGAACTTCGTAGCTCTGCAGCACGCTCATCGCTGGTCCCTGGTCCACGAAGCTTATGATCTAACGCGACTTAATGCCTAAATCCCATTTTGGTTCCCTGTTTTGCAGATTTTTATCCGGCGTCGAATGGGGCGGTCGTGTGGCAGGGGTTGACTGATGACGGATTTCCGTTTACGAATGACGAAAGATGAAAATCGTCACACATAAAACGAAAGCCATCAGCGGTATGGATACCAACGAAAATACCCTGGACACGTCGCGCCAAGACAATGTCGGCCGTATTCTCGACGCGGCGGAACGGCTGTTCAAGCATTACGGCTATACGAAGACGAATGTGGCGGATATCGCGCGCGATCTCGGTATGTCGCCCGCCAATATCTACCGCTTCTTCTCGTCCAAGGCGGATATCCATCAGGCCTTGGCAAGCCGTATGCTGGACGGCAGCTATCAGGCGGCACTCGCCAATGCAAAGCGGCCGGTGAGCGCCACGGAACGGCTGCGCAATCACGTCCTGCAGCAGCACCGCTTCACGCTCGAGACCATGCTCGACGAAAAGAAGGTGCATGAGATGGTGGTGATCGCCATCGAGCAGCAATGGCCGGTCATCGAACAGCATCTCGAACGCATCCGTGTCGTCATTGCGGGTCTCATCAAAGATGGCATCGAAGCCGGTGAGTTCCGCGAACAGGATCACCAGCTCGCATCCGAATGCTTCATGTCGTCCATGGTCGTCCTTTGTCATCCGCAGCTCATCGCGGATTGCCTTCTGGAGAGTCGGATCGGCAAGCCCGAGGACCTCGTGGAATTCGGCCTCAGGGCCCTCAGATAATTCGCCTGAAATAGTTCCGGGGCGCCAAGGGGGCGTCTTGATCGAAAACCCGCCACCAGGAGTGCGGAACCATGTTTTTCGTAAAGACCAGACGTAATGTCTCGTTTCTCGTCAAAGGCCTTTTAGTCGCGACCGCGTTCGGCGCGCTGACGGCCTGCTCGCAAGAGAAGAAAGTCGAAGCTCCGGAAATCGTCCGCCCGGTGAAGGTGACCGAGGTTGCCGCCGCCGATCACGGCCGCAAGCTTCAATATTCCGGCTCAGTCAAGGCGCGCACCGAAATGAACCTCGGCTTCCGCGTCGCCGGCAAGATCACCGAGCGGCTCGTCGATGTCGGTCAGCGTGTTCGCCCCGGCGACGTGCTCGCAAAGCTTGACGCCGTCGATTACCAACTCGCGGTGCGCCGCGCCGAGGCCGATCTCGCCTCCGCCCAGAAGCAGGTGGAAATCTCCGGCCTCGCCCGCCGGCGGGCCGAGACGCTTGCCGAAAAGAGCATTTCCTCCCAATCGCAGCTCGAACAGGCGCAACTGGCCAATGACCAGGCCGTTTCGCAAAAGGAATCGGCCCAGTCGGCACTCGACCAGGCCCGCAACCAGGTCGCCTATACGGAATTGAAGTCCGACCAGAACGGCATCGTCACCGCGGTCAGCGCCGATATCGGTCAGGTGGTCGCGTCCGGCACCCCGGTCCTCTCCGTTGCGGTAGAGGGCAGCAAGGAAGTGCAGATCGCCGTTCCGGAAATGGACGTCGCTCAGTTCAAGCCGGGCAAGACGGTGAAGGCCCGCTTCTGGTCGGCCACCGATCTCGCGCTCGATGGCAAGGTCCGCGAAGTGGCCGGCAGTGCCGATGCCCAATCGCGCACTTTCGCGGTTCGCGTCAGCCTGCCTGCGGATACACGGGTGCTGCTCGGCATGACTGCGACGATTGAGGCGGACGAAGACAATGCCGTCGCCACCTATGCCGTTCCGCTTGCCGCGCTTTCCAAGAAGGACGGCCAGTCCGTCGTCTGGATCGTCGACCGCGGCAAAGGCACCGTCAGTTCGCGTGCCGTCAAGGTCGCCGATTTCTCCGATGACGGCGTTCGTGTCGCCGACGGCGTTGCCAAGGGCGACCTCGTCGTCTCGGCCGGCACGCAGTTCATGAAGGAAGACATGAAGGTCAAGCTGCCGGAAAACATCGCCTCACGCTTCGGCAGCGTCAGCAGCCTTACCACCGCTTCGCTCGCGCCCTGATCGCCCGGCTTAAAGGACCCAAGACCATGAGCTCCTCTCATCAGGCCAATCCCCCGGAAAAGGCCCGGTTCAACCTGTCCCGCTGGGCGATTGCCCATCCGAGCATCGCCCGTTTTCTCTTCGGCCTCATCATCGTCATGGGCGCACTCGGCGTCATGAACATGGGGCAGAAGGAAGACCCGGACTTCACCTTCCGCGTCATGGTCGTGCAGACCGTCTGGCCTGGCGCCTCCATTCAGGAGATGCAGGACCAGGTCGTCAACAAGATCGAGCGAAAGCTGCAGGAAACCCCGCATCTCGACTGGGTCAAGTCCTATACCCGCGCCGGCGTGGCGATCACCACGATACAGATCAAGGGCGACACCAATACCGCCCAGGTCAACGACGCCTTCTATCAGGTTCGCAAGAAGGTCGGGGACATCGCCCAGGATCTGCCGGCCGGCCTGCTCGGTCCCTATTTCAACGACGAGTTCGGCGATACCTACATCACCCTCAACTCGATCAGCGGCGAAGGCTACAGCTATCCTGAACTGAAGCAGTTCGCGATCCAGGCCCGCGACATGCTGCTCGCCACACCCGGCGTCGAAAAGGCGGTCATCCTCGGCGACCAGCCGCAGAAGATCTTCATCGACGTCTCGTCGAAGGCGCTCGCCGAGCGCGGCCTCACTGTCCTCAACATCCGCGATGCGTTGTCCGGCCAGAACAATATCGATCCCGCCGGCAACGTTCAAACCGCCGATCGGTCGGTGCGGATCGCGGTCGAAGGCGGCGTCACCACGCCGGAAGACATCCGCGAACTACGCCTCAAGGCCGGCAGCCAGGTGATCCGGCTCGGCGATATCGCCACCGTCACCGCCGGCCTCGAAAACCCCTATCAGCGCAAGTTCCGCTTCAACGGCCACGACAGCGTCCAGCTTGGCGTCGTCATGGCCAAGGGCTTCAAGGTCACCGATGTCGGCCATCAGGTCGAGGCGACCTATGAGCGCTTCGAACAGACGCTACCGGTCGGCGTATCCGTCGAGCAGGTCTCCAACCAGCCGGAAGTCGTCACCGAAGCGGTCGGCGAATTCACCCAGGCCCTGCTGGAAGCTCTCGTCATCGTCCTCATCGTCTCGCTGATCTCGATCGGCTGGCGTTCGGGCATCGTCATCGCCATCACCATTCCGCTGGTTCTGTCAGCTACGTTCGCGATCATGTTCTACATGGGCATCGAGCTGCAGCGCATCTCGCTCGGCGCGCTGATCATCGCGCTCGGCCTGCTCGTCGACGATGCGATGATCGTCGTCGAGATGATGGAACGGAAGCTGGAGGAGGGGCTCGCACGCCTCGATGCCGCTACCTTCGCCTATTCATCCACCGCCTTTCCAATGCTGACCGGCACATTGATCACCACTGCCGGCTTCATCCCGGTCGGGTTCGCCGATTCCACCGCCGGCGAATACGTGCGCACGCTGTTCTACGTGGTGGGCATCGCGCTCGTCGTGTCGTGGTTCGTGGCCGTCTATTTCACTCCCTGGCTCGGCTACATGATCCTCAAGCAGCGGGCGCACGCAGGCACCCATCACGATGCTTACGACACACGGATGTATCGTGGTGTCCGACGTGCGGTCGGCTGGTCCGTGCGTCACAGGGCGATCGTGCTGCTCCTCACCCTCGGCGTCTTCGCGGGCAGTCTCTGGTCCTTCCAGTTCATCCCGCAGAGCTTCTTCCCGCAGTCCTCGCGGCCGGAAATCCTCGTCGATCTGTGGCTGCCGGAAGGCACGGCCATCGAGGAAGTGGAACGCCAGGCAAAAGCCCTTGAAGACAAGATCCTGCCCGACCAGGACAAGACCTTCGTCGCGACCTATATCGGCGAAGGCGCCCCGCGCTTCTTCCTGCCGCTCGACCAGCAGCTCCGCAACCCGAACTACGCGCAGCTCCTCATCATGTCGAAGGACGTGGATGCCCGTGAACGGCTGATCGTCAAGCTCAGGGGTATCCTCGCACAGGACTTCCCGACCGTACGCGGCAAGGTCGATCGTCTGTTCCTCGGCCCGCCGGTCGGCTGGCCCGTCCAGATGCGTGTCACCGGTCCCGACGCGGCGGAAGTCCGCCGGATCGCCGACCAAGTCAAGGAACGTTACCAGCAGCAGCCGCTGTTCGGCGCCATCCACGACGACTGGATGGAACCGGTGACGGCGATGAAACTGGTCATCGACCAGGATCGTGCCCGCGCTCTCGGGGTCACCTCCCAGCGCGTCCGCCAAATGCTGCAGTCCGCTACCGCCGGTGCGCCGATCAGCGACTTCCGCGATGGCGAAGAAACGGTCTCGATCGTTGTCCGCGAGCCGGATGCCACCCGCAACCTGCTCTCGGCCGTCCAGTCGGTCTACGTGCCGACGGATTTCGGCGGCTTCGTGCCGGTCTCGCAGATCGCCAAGGTCGTGCCGGTTCTCGAACAGGGTATTGAGTGGCGCCGCGACCGCCTGCCGACGATCACCGTCAAGGCGACGCTGCCAGACGGCGTCGAACCGACCCAGGTGTCGCTCAACCTCTACAACAGCATGGCCGACCTGCGCGCCAGCCTGCCTGCCGGCTACCATGTCGACATCCAGGGCGGTGCGGAGGATGCAGCCGAAAGCCAGAACTCGATCGCTGCCAAGGCCCCGATCATGCTTCTGGTCATCCTCGTGCTGCTGATGATCCAGCTGCAGCATTTCGGCAAGGCGATGATGGTGCTGGCAACCGGCCCGCTCGGCATCATCGGCGCCGCCATGGCGCTGCTTCTGACCGGCGCGCCGTTCGGCTTCGTGGCGATCCTCGGGGTCATCGCGCTGCTCGGCATCATCATCCGCAACTCGATCATCCTGGTCGACCAGATCGACCAGGACATCGCGGCCGGCATGGAGCGGATGGAGGCGATCGTCGGCGCGGCCGTGCGTCGTTTCCGGCCGATCATGCTGACGGCGCTGACAGCCGTGCTGGCGCTCTACCCGATCTCGCGGGGCGTGTTCTGGGGTCCGCTCGCCTATGCGATGATGGGCGGCATCCTGGTTGCCACCGTGCTGACCATCCTGGTCCTCCCGGCCGCCTATGCGCTGTTCTTCGGCCGCGAGCCGAAGAAGGCCAAAACCGACGACAGGACGCCCGCCAATCAGGGCGACCTTTTCGACAGCCGCGACGACGACCTGCCGATGGCAGCGGAGTGACGGCGAGCGCCTTCCTCGGGAGCCTGGTAACTCCTGAGGAAGGCGTGCTGATTGGCCCGGACGGACTGGAAGATATAGTCCGTCACCATCCGCACGCGCGGGATCTGGCTCAGGTCCCGATGGCACATCAGCCAGTAGCCGCGTCTCAGCTCCACCTCGTCAGGCAGCACGATTTCGAGGTCAGGCTGGACGCGGGTGATGAAATGCGGCAGCACGCAGAGGCCGAGCCCGTTCAGCGTCGCGGTCAATTGCGCAAAAATGCTGGAGCTCTGGAAGCGCGCCTTGATGCCCGGATGGACGTCGCCGAGATAGTCTAGCCCTGGCGCGAAGATCATGTCCTCGATATAGCCGATGAACGGATGCGACAGCAGATCCTGCCGGCTGCGGATCGGACCCACCTTGGACAGGTAGGATTTCGCCCCATAGACGTTGAGGCTGTAGTCGGTAAGCTTTTCCGTAAGATAAGGCCCTTCCTTCGGCGGATCGAGCGAGACCGCGATATCCGCCTCCTTGCGCGACAGCGACATGATCTGCTGGATCGTCACCAGTTCCAGCGAGATGTTCGGATGGCTGTCGCAGAAGCTGCGGATCTTGTCGGCGAAGAAGAAATTCGCAAACCCTTCCGGGGTGCTTAAGCGCACCACGCCGCGCTGTGCCGTGGTGCCCGAGGCGACATCCGCCTGCAGCCGGTCCGCCTCGGTCTCGATCCGTTCCGCGGTCTCGATGAACCGCTGGCCCATGCTGGTCAGGACATAACCACGTGGATTGCGCTCGAACAGCTTGACCTTGAGTGCGAATTCCAGCCGGTCGATACGCCGGGACACGGTGGCGTGGCTGGTGCGCAATTGGCGAGCCGCGGTGGACAGCTGGCCGCTGCGCGCCACTGCCAGAAAATATTGAAGATCGTCCCAGGTGAAGTTCTGATTGTTGCTCAATACGTTCCCGTCTGTTCAAAAATGCACAGATGCTGTTTGCAATTAATTACAGAGACCTGCTTGCGTCAACGGCGGTTTTCCTGAACCATGCAATCCGGAGCAGCCGCTTTGAGGAGAACGGCTCACCAATTTTGAACAGACCTCTGGCCAAATTTTCTGGGCACATTCTCTGGGAGGAGAAATCATGCACAAGACAATTCTGACATCACTTGTAACATCCCTGGCAGTGCTTCTCGCAAACAGCGCGGCATTCGCGCAGAGCGCGCCCGGGGGCGTGTCCGACAACAAGGTCAAGATCGGCATCCTGAACGACCAGTCGGGCGTCTATTCCGAGTTCGGCGGCAAGTCGTCGGTCGAGGCGGCCAAGATGGCGGTCGAGGATTTCGGTGGCAAGGTTCTGGGGCAGCCGATCGAGATCGTCGATGCCGACCATCAGAACAAGCCGGACATCGCCTCCAACATCGCCCGCCAGTGGTACGACACGCAGCAGGTCGATGCGATCATGGAACTGACGACCTCGTCTGTCGCGCTCGCCGTGCAGGCGATCGGCAAGGAAAAGAAGAAGATCGACATCGTCACGGGCGCGGCGACCACCGATTTGACCGGCAAGGCCTGCACCCCCTATGGCTTCCACTGGGCCTATGACACGCACGCGCTCGCGGTCGGCACCGGCGGCGCGCTCGTCAAGCAGGGCGGCGACAGCTGGTTCTTCCTCACCGCCGACTACGCCTTCGGTTATTCGCTGGAACAGCAGACCGGCGATTTCGTGAAGTCTTCCGGCGGCAAGATCGTCGGCGCGGTCCGCCATCCGCTCGCCACCACCGATTTCTCGTCCTTCCTGCTGCAGGCCCAGTCTTCCGGTGCCAAGGTCATCGGTCTTGCCAATGCCGGTCTCGACACGGCGAACGCCATCAAGCAGGCGGCGGAGTTCGGCATCACCGCCGGCGGCCAACGCCTTGCGGCGCTGCTCTTCACGCTCGCCGAAGTGCACGGCCTCGGCCTGCAGGCGGCACAGGGCCTGACCCTGACGGAAGGTTATTACTGGAACCTCGACGACAAGAGCCGGGAGTTTGCGAAAAAGTTCTTCGCCCGCACCAAGAAGATGCCGAACATGGTCCATAGCGGCACCTATTCGGCGGTCACGCAGTATCTGAAGGCGGTCCAGAAAGCCGGCACCGACGATGCGGATGCCGTTTCCAAGGCGCTGCACGAAATGCCGGTGGACGATTTCTACGCCCGCGGCGGTACAGTCGCCAAGAACGGTCGGATGATCCACGACATGTACCTGCTGCAGGTCAAGAAGCCGGGCGAAAGCAAGGAGCCCTGGGATTATTTCACGGTGCTGGCCACCATCCCCGGCAAAGAGGCCTACATGGATCCCGCCAAGAGCGGCTGCGATCTGGTGAAGTAATGGCGGTCGCCGCAACAGCAAAACAAGAAGAGCCGCGGGTGGTGTTATCCGCCCGCGGCCTCTCGAAGAGCTTCGGCGCCTTCATGGCGGTGAAGAACGTCGATCTCGACGTCCGTCACGCGCGTGTCCACGCCTTGATCGGCCCGAACGGCGCAGGCAAGACCACGGTCTTCAACCTGCTCACCAAATTCCTGCAGCCGACGGCGGGTTCGATCACGCTTCTGGGCACCGACATCACCAGAACGCAGCCGGACAGGATCGCGCGGATGGGGCTGGTGCGGTCCTTCCAGATTTCGGCGGTCTTTCCGCATCTGACGGTGCTCGACAACGTGCGCGTCGCGCTGCAGCGACAGAGCGGGCTTTCGACGCAGTTCTGGCTGCCCGTCTCCTCGCTCGATCGGCTGAATGCGCGGGCCGACGAATTGATCGAGTCGGTCGGCCTGAAGCGCGAACGCAATGCGCTCGCCGCCGACCTTTCCTATGGCCGCAAGCGCGTGCTGGAGATCGCGACGACGCTGGCGCTCGATCCCAAGGTGCTGCTGCTTGACGAGCCGATGGCCGGCATGGGGCAGGAGGATATTGGCACCGTTTCCAACATCATTCGCGAGGTGGCAAAGACCCGTGCGGTGCTGATGGTCGAACACAATCTCTCTGTCGTCGCCGACATCTGCCACCACGTGACGGTGCTCCAGCGTGGCGAAATCCTCGCCGAGGGCGACTATGCCACCGTCAGCCAGGATCCGCGGGTCCGCACCGCCTATATGGGCACGGAGGAGGCTTGATGGCACCCTTGTTGCAAGTTTCCAACCTCAATGCCTGGTACGGCGAAAGCCACGTCCTGCACGGCGTCGACATGACGGTCGGCGAGGGCGAGACGATCACCATTCTCGGCCGCAACGGCGTCGGTAAGACGACGACGCTGAGGACCATCGTCGGCATCATCCGCGAGCGGAAGGGCGAAATCCGCTTTGCCGGCAAGGATATGGCCAACGTGCCGCTGCACAAGACCGCGCATAACGGCATCGGCTTCGTGCCGGAAGAGCGCGGCATTTTTTCGACATTGACGGTCGAGGAAAACCTGATGCTGCCACCGGTGGTGGCCGAAGGCGGCATGTCGCTCGAGGAGATCTACGAGCTCTTCCCCAACCTTCAGGAACGCCGCTCCAGCCCCGGCACCAAGCTTTCCGGTGGCGAACAGCAGATGCTGGCAATCGCCCGCATCCTGCGCACCGGCGTTAAGCTTCTGATATTGGACGAGCCGACCGAAGGCCTGGCTCCGGTTATCGTGCAGCGGATCGGCGAGGTGCTGAAGACGCTGAAGGAACGCGGCATGACGGTGCTTCTGGTGGAGCAGAATTTCCGCTTCGCGAGCCGCGTCGCCGACCGGTTCTATCTGATGGATCATGGGCGGATGGTCGCGAATTTCCCGGTGGCTGAGCTGCCGGGGAAGATGGACATGCTGCATAAAGTGCTGGGAGTGTGACGTTATGACGATGATCTTCGGCATACCGCTTCAGGCCTTTCTCGGGCAGCTCCTGATCGGCCTGATCAACGGGTCCTTCTACGCGCTCCTGAGCCTCGGCCTTGCGGTCATCTTCGGCCTTCTGCGCGTCATCAACTTCGCCCATGGTGCGCAATACATGCTCGGCGCCTTTGCGGCGATGCTGATGCTGGAATATTTCGGCATCAACTATTGGGTCGCGCTGATCCTCGGGCCGATCGTCGTCGGCCTGTTCGGAGCCGTCATCGAACGGACGATGTTGTCTCGGCTCTACAATCTCGATCCGCTTTATGGCCTGCTCTTCACGTTCGGCCTGGCGCTGGCCATCGAAGGCACGTTCCGGTATCTCTATGGTGCCGCGGGCCAGCCTTATTCGGTGCCGGCGCAGCTGGCCGGCGGCACCAACCTCGGCTTCATGTTCCTGCCCATCTATCGTGGCTGGGTGGTCGTCGTGTCGCTGGTCGCCTGCATTGGCACATGGCTGCTGATCGAGAAGACCAAGCTTGGCGCCTATCTGCGCGCCGCTACGGAAAACCCGGTCCTGGTCCAGGCTTTCGGCGTCAACGTGCCGGTGCTCCTGACGCTTACCTACGGGCTGGGGGCAGCACTCGCCGCCTTTGCCGGCGTGCTGGCTGCGCCGATCTACCAGGTCTCGCCGCTGATGGGATCGAACATCATCATCGTCGTTTTCGCGGTGGTCGTGGTCGGCGGCATGGGCTCGATCATGGGCGCCATCCTCACCGGCTACATGCTGGGCATTGCAGAAGGCCTCACCAAGGTGTTCTATCCGGAAGCATCCAATATCGTGATCTTCGTGATCATGGCGATCGTGCTTCTACTCCGGCCAGCCGGCCTTTTCGGACGGGATGCGTGAGATGAGCGAGATGACCCAAACCGCTGCCAAGCCGCGTATCGAACGGTCGGCCACCGCTTCCAGAACCTATGCGATCTTCCTGATCATCGGTCTCGTGGCCCTGATCCTCGCGCCGATGTTCTTCTACCCGATCTTCCTGATGAAGCTCTTGTGCTTCGCGCTGTTTGCATGCGCCTTCAATCTGCTGCTTGGCTATACCGGGCTGCTCTCTTTCGGTCATGCGACCTTCTTCGGGGGCGCGGCCTATTTCACCGCCCATGTGGTCAAGGAATGGGGCTTTCCACCGGAACTCGGCATTCTGACCGGCGTCGTGGGCGCTGCGTTGCTCGGCCTGATCATGGGGTTCTTCGCGATCCGCCGGCAGGGCATCTATTTCGCGATGATCACGCTCGCTCTGTCGCAGATGTTCTTTTTCTTCTGCCTGCAGGCGAAGTTTACCGAGGGCGAGGACGGCATCCAGTCGGTGCCGCGCGGTCATCTGTTCGGCTTCATCGATCTCTCGGGCTCGACCAACATGTATTACTTCGTGCTTGGTGTGTTCCTGATCGGCATGGTGATCATCTGGCGGTTCATCAACTCGCCCTTCGGCATGATCCTCCGGTCGATCCGCGAGAACGAGCCGCGCGCGATCTCGCTCGGCTACTCTGTCGCCCGCTATAAGCTCGGCGCCTTCGTGATGTCGGCGGCGCTGGCCGGCCTTGCGGGTGGACTGAAGGCGCTGGTCTTCCAGTTCGCGACGCTGACGGATGTCGCCTGGCAGATGTCCGGCGAAGTGATCCTGATGACGCTGCTTGGCGGGATAGGCACGCTGATCGGGCCGATCTTCGGAGCCGGCCTGGTGGTCACGCTGCAGAACTATCTGGCGACGTCGCAATTTCCGGTAACGATTGTCACCGGCGTGATCTTCATGGTCTGCGTCCTCGTCTTCCGGCGGGGCATTATCGGAGAATTCTACGCCTCCCGGCTCGGCCGGAAGCTCGGTTTCGAGCATAGACGATAAGATAGAGGGAGGGCGCATGGATGCGGCTGCGGACATGGTTCGCGGGGCGCATTCCCCTGGAGCATGAAGCATGGAAAATTACGACTACATTGTCATCGGGGCGGGCAGCGCCGGCTGCGTCCTCGCCAATCGGCTATCGAAGGATCCCGGCAACCGTGTACTGATCCTCGAAGCGGGCGGCAACGATAACTATCACTGGGTGCATATTCCGGTCGGTTACCTCTACTGCATCAACAATCCGCGCACCGACTGGTGTTTCACGACCGAGAAGGAAGAGGGGCTGAACGGCCGATCGCTCTCCTACCCGCGCGGAAAAATCCTCGGCGGCTGCTCGTCGATCAACGGCATGATCTACATGCGCGGACAGGCTTACGACTACGACATGTGGCGGCAGATGGGCTGCACCGGCTGGGGCTGGGACGACGTCCTGCCGATCTTCAAGAAATCTCAGGATTTCTACAAGGGTGCCGACGACATGCACGGCGCCGGCGGCGAATGGCGCATCGAAAAGCAGCGTCTTCGCTGGGCCGTGCTCGACAGCTTCCAGAAGGCGGCCGAAGAGTCCGGTATTCCGATCGTCGACGATTTCAATCGCGGCAACAACGAAGGCTCAAGTTATTTCGACGTCAACCAGCGCTCCGGCATCCGCTGGAACACGTCGAAGGCCTTTCTGCGCCCGGCGATGAAGCGGCCGAACCTCACCGTGCTCACCAAGGCGCATGTGCGGAAGCTGATCATCGAAAACGGCGAGGTGAAGGGCGTAGAGTTCCAGCACGATGGGGTGGCGAAGAAGGCCTATGCGAAACGCGAAACCGTGCTCAGCGCCGGCGCGATCGGTACGCCGCATATCCTCGAGCTCTCCGGCATCGGCCGCGGCGATGTCCTGCAAAACGCGGGCGTCGAGGTGGTCAAGGAAGTGAAGGGCGTCGGCGAGAACCTGCAGGACCACCTGCAGCTCCGCCTTGTCTACAAGGTGACCGGCGTTCCGACGCTCAACGAAAAGGCGTCGAGCCTGATCGGCAAGGCCTCGATCGGGCTGGAATACGCCTTCCGGCGCTCCGGGCCGATGTCGATGGCGCCGAGCCAACTCGGCATCTTCACCAAATCCGGGCCGGACAAGGAGACGCCGGACCTCGAATACCACGTCCAGCCGGTGTCGCTCGACAAGTTCGGCGAACCGGTCCACTCGTTCCCTGCAATGACTGCCAGTGTGTGCAATCTTCGTCCCGAAAGCCGCGGCTCGGTGCATCTCAAAAGCCCGGACTTTGCGGCAGCGCCAGGTATCCATCCGAACTACCTGTCGACCGCGACCGACCGCGACGTTGCCGTCAAATCGATCCGGATCACCCGCGAGATCGTCAAAAAGCCGGCGTTTGCGCGCTATCATCCGGAGGAATACAAGCCGGGTCCGTCCTACGAGACCGATGCGGACCTCGAAAAGGCAGCCGGCGACATCGGCACGACGATCTTCCATCCGGTCGGCACCGCGCGGATGGGATCCGATCCGGACAGCGTCGTCGATCCCCGCCTGAAAATGCGCGCAGTCGGAAGGCTGCGTATCGCCGATGCCTCGATCATGCCTAATATAGTCTCCGGCAACACCAATTCGCCGACGATCATGATCGCCGAAAAGGCGGCGGAGATGATCCTGGCGGACAATCGGTAGACCGGAGAAACGCATGCCCGATACCTCCATCCAGAGCGACGAAGTCCTCATCTACCGCATCGGTTCGGCCGCCGTCGTTCTGCTCAACCGGCCGAAGGCGCTGAACAGCTTGAACTCCGCCATGGTGCGAGCGATGAAGGCCGCGCTGGAGGAATTTGCCGGCAATCCGGAAATCTCCTGCGTCGTCGTCAAGGGCGAGGGGGGGCGTGGCCTCTGCGCTGGCGGTGACATCCGTGTCATCTACGAGAGCGGCAAATCGGACGATCCGGAGGTCACGCGGTTCTGGCGCGAAGAGTTTCCCCTTAACTACATGATCTCCCGTTACGAAAAACCGTATGTGGTGCTGATGGACGGCATCGTCATGGGCGGCGGCGTGGGGATCGCGTCGCATGGAAAACACCGGATCGTCACGGAACGCACCCGTCTTGCCATGCCCGAGACCGGCATCGGCTACGTGCCGGACGTTGGCGCCACCTGGCTGCTTCCCCGCGCGCCCGGCGAGACCGGCACCTGGATGGGGCTGACGGGCGAGGTGATCGGCGCGGCGGACGCCATCTATACCAATCTTGCCGATGTGAACGTGCCCTCGGAGCGGCTCGGCCCGCTTGTCGAGGCGCTGGGAGATCTGAAGGGCGGCGCGTCCGACGAGCAGGTGAGGGCGGTGATCGATCGTTTCGCCGTTGCGCCGGGCGAAAGTCAGCTCGAAGGCCATCGCGACCTGATCGACCGGGTTTTCCGCTTCGAGACGGTCGAGGAGGTTGTGGAAGCACTGAATAGAGAGGATGATGAATTCTCCATCAGGACGCGCGACATCATCGCCAAGCGCTCGCCGACCAGCCTCAAGCTCGCGCTTCGGCTCATCAGGTTCGGCCGCGAAAGTTCGAGCCTTGTCGAGTGCCTGGAGCGGGAATTCACCGCCGGCGCCGAAATCCTGCGCAACCACGATTTCTACGAGGGCGTGCGCGCCGCGATCATCGACAAGGACCGCAATCCGAAATGGTCTCCGGCAACGCTGGAGGAGGTCGGGGATGCGGATCTCGACCGCTACTTCGCTGCGCGGCATCCGGTTCTGTTTCCGGACCACAGGCTTTAAAACAGCAACGACGACGGGAGGAAGACATGAGCAAGATCGCTTTCGTGGGACTTGGCAATATGGGCGGGCCGATGGCCGCCAATCTTGTGAAAGCCGGCCATGAGGTGCGCGGCTTCGACCTGTCGGAAGCGTCGGTAAAGGCAGCCGCCGAGACGGGCGTGAAGGCCTCCGGAGCGCTGGCGGAAGCCGTTAGCGATGCGGAATGTGTCATCACCATGCTGCCCAAGGGCCAGCATGTGGTCGCCGTCTGGACCGATCTCACCACGCTCATCCCCGAGGGTACCCTGGTCATCGACTGCTCGACCATTGATGTGGAAAGCGCCCGCAAGGCGCATGAACTGGCCGACGTCATGAACTGCATCTCGCTCGATGCACCGGTCTCCGGCGGCACAGGCGGGGCCGCCGCCGGCACGCTCACCTTCATGGTCGGCGGTTCGGAAAAGGCGTTCGGCCTGGGCAAGCCGATCCTCGAGGCGATGGGAAAGAAAATCGTCCATTGTGGCGACGCCGGCGCCGGCCAGGCGGCAAAGATCTGCAACAACATGATATTGGGCATCTCGATGATCGGCGTCTGCGAGGCATTCGGTCTCGCGGAAAAGCTAGGTCTTTCGCATCAGGCGCTGTTCGACGTTGCCTCCACCTCGTCGGGCCAGTGCTGGTCGCTCACCACCTATTGCCCGGTGCCGGGTCCGGTGCCGACTTCGCCGGCGAACAACGACTATAGGCCGGGCTTTGCCGCAGCGCTGATGCTGAAGGACCTGACGCTGTCTCAGGAGGCCGCAAGACAGTCTGGTGCAGCCACGCCGCTTGGCGCCCACGCGGCCGAGCTTTATGCCGAGTTTGAAAGGATGGGGCACGGCGCGGACGATTTCTCCGCCATCATCCAGATGCTGCGGGAGAAGGCGGGCAGGACGAGCTAGGCCGATTGATCAGGCCGGCGACGTTTGTTTCCTCTGCGCAAAGGGAGTAGATTTCCCGTCCTCTGGCCAATCGGTTCAGGGCTTGTGATGGAGGCAGACATGGGACGCCAATACATCGATTGCCGCGAATTTCCGAGCGAGATGAAATGCACCGTTGCGATCTCGGCGGACAACGCGGATGAACTCGTCAACGCAGCCGTGCAGCATGCCATTTCCGTGCACGGTCACCACGACACTCCGGAATTCCGCACGGAGATCAGGAAGGCTATCCACGAGATGGATGTCCCGCGCGTCGTCGCCTGACGATGCAGCGACAGGGCTTTGCCGAGACTTCCGGTGCTGCCTCTTCCAATGACGCAGCGCCGGTTCGGATGACGCGCGAAAAGCTCCGCCGTTCATGGCGAATAATGGACAAAATTTCTAACGCCGTACCAAAGGAAAGTCCGCGGTTCCTCGCCGTTTGCTGGGCGTACCGGTAGTTTCACCGGCACAATCCAACACCGGAGACTTGCATGAACCGCCTCCTGATCCTCGGCACCGCGCTTATTGCGCCCTTGGCCGCGCTTTTTGCTACCCCCGCGCTGGCCCAGTCTCCGACGAAGCTGCTCAACGCCTCCTACGACGTTTCGCGCGAGCTGTTCGTCGCCGAGAATGAGGCCTTCATCAAGAGCCATCCGGGCGTCACCATCGACCAGTCGCATGCCGGCACCTCGAAGCAGGCCCGTTCGATCGCCGAAGGCCTTGAAGCCGATGTCGTGACCTTCAACCAGTCAACGGACATCGATTTCCTCGCCAAACAAGGCTTTGTTGCCAAGGATTGGACCAAGGCATTCCCGAACAATGCCTCGCCCTTCTATTCCTTCCCATCGTTCCTGGTGCGCGCCGGCAATCCGAAGAACATCAAGGATTGGGGCGATCTGGCTCGCGCTGACGTGCACGCCGTTTTCCCGAACCCGAAGACCTCGGGCAACGCCCGCTACACCTATCTCGCTGCCTACGCCTGGGCCAAGGAAGCCTATAAGGGCGACGAAGAGAAGATCGATGCCTATATCACCAAGATCTTCGACAACGTGCCGGTCTTCGATACCGGTGGCCGCGCCTCCACCACCACCTTCGTCGAGCGCGAAACCGGCGACGTGCTGATCACATTCGAGGCCGAGACCCGCGGCATCGTCAAGCAGTACGGCGCCGACAAGGTGCAGAGCGTCATCCCGTCGGTCAGCCTTCTCGCCGAATTCCCAGTTGCGGTGGTCGACAAGGTTGCCAAGAAGCACGGCACGGAAGCCCTCGCAAAGTCCTATCTCGACTTCCTCTACACGGAAGAAGGCCAGCGGATCGCTGCCCAGTTCGGCCATCGTGTCCAGAACGAAAAGGTCGCCGGCGAGTTCAAGGATCAGTTCCCGGCAATCCGCCTCGTCAAGGTCGATGACGTCTTCGGTGGCTGGGACAAGATCCAGAAGGATCACTTCGCCTCCGGCGGCACTCTCGACAAGCTGTACGGCAGCCGCTAAGCGCAGACTGGACTTCAACCAAGTCTCGCCCGGCGAACGAAAATTCGCCGGGCTTTGCCGTGCAAAGAGGAAACGACCGCTTGAGACGCAATGTCCTGCCCGGGTTACGCCTGTCGCTGGGGGTGACGCTGTTTTATGTCGGGCTGATCGTGGTCCTGCCCCTGGCAGCGCTGGTCTTCAAGGCCGCGAGCCTCGGCCCGGAGGATTACTGGCGGATCGTCTCCTCGTCGCGGGCGCTCGCGAGTTACCGCGTCACCGTGCTCTCGGCGCTCGGCGCCACCGTCTTCAACCTGTTCTTCGGCCTGGCGCTTGCCTGGGTGCTGACGCGTTATCGGTTCCCGGGCTGGCGGATCGTCGATGCCATGGTCGATCTGCCCTTCGCGCTGCCGACGGCGGTGGCCGGCATTGCCCTGACGGCACTTTTCACCACCAATGGCTGGTTCGGTTCCATCCTTGCCGACCTCGGCATCAAGGTCGCCTATACGCCGCTCGGCATCATGATCGCGATGTGCTTCACCTCGCTGCCGTTCATCGTGCGCACCGTGCAGCCGGTGCTGGAAGATCTCGATCCGGCGCTGGAAGAGGCGGCGCAGTCGCTTGGCGGCTCGGACTGGCAGATTTTCCGCAAGGTCATCCTGCCGCTTCTCACCCCGGCGCTGCTTGCCGGCGTGTCGCTGTCCTTCGCCCGCTCGCTCGGTGAGTTCGGTGCGATCATCTTCATCGCCGGCAATCAGCCGATGTCGACGGAGATCACCGCACTTCTCGTCTTCATTCGGCTGGAGGAATACGATTACCAGGCCGCCGCCGCCATCGCCTCGGTGCTGCTGATTGCGGCCTTCGTCATGCTCGCGCTCACCAACTGGATGCAGTCGCGGGCGCTTCGCTACACGGTGAGGGGGTGACCATGGGGGCGACCCGTACAGGCAGAAAGCCGCCGCGCGTCGGCGACCAGCCGCTCTTCCGCCGAATGCTGATCGGCATCGTTCTAGTGATCGTCGCCCTGCTCATCGTCGCGCCGCTGGTGGTCATCGGCGTCGAGGCTTTTTCGAAGGGGTGGGCTGTCTATCGCGACACGATCATTCATCCGGATACGCTGCATGCGATCGGGCTGACGGTGTTTGCAGCAATCGTCGCCGTGCCGGTCAACACCGCTTTCGGTGTCGCAGCCGCCTGGTCGATCACCAAGTTCGACTTCTGGGGCAGGCGTTTCCTGCTGGTCGTCATCGAGATCCCGTTTTCGGTCTCGCCGATCGTCGCGGGTGTCGCCTATCTCTTCGTCTACGGCCTGCAGGGCGTCTTCGGTCCGACGCTGGACGAATACGGGGTCAAGATCCTGTTTGCGATCCCCGGCATCATCCTCGCCTCGATGTTCGTCACCGCACCCTTCGTCGCCCGCGAACTGATCCCGCTGATGCAGGCACAGGGCCGCGATCTTGAGGAAGCCGCCACCTCGCTCGGCGCGTCCGGCTGGCGGACCTTCTTCTCGGTGACGCTGCCGAACATCAAATGGGCGCTGCTTTACGGCGTCGTGCTCTGCAACGCCCGCGTCATGGGCGAGTTCGGCGCGGTCTCAGTCGTCTCGGGCAATATCCGCGGGCAGACCAATACGCTGCCGCTGCATATCGAGCTGCTCTATCACGACTACCAGGCGGCCGGTGCCTTTGCCGCAGCCTCCATCCTGGCGCTCATCGCTGTCTTCACCATCATCGCCAAGGTGACACTGGAGCGCCAGGGAGCCGGCCGCGTCCGTCGCCCAGCTCTGGTCGCCAATCCCGCGGAGAAAACCCAATGAAAATCCGCCTCGAAAACGTCGTCAAAACCTTCGAGACCTTTCGCGCCGTGCGGGATGTCTCACTCACGATCGAAAGCGGCGAACTCGTCGCTCTGCTCGGCCCGTCCGGTTCCGGCAAGACGACCATCCTGCGCATGGTCGCCGGCCTCGAATATGCCGATGGCGGCCACATCTATTTCGGCGACCAGGACGCCACCGACATTCCGGTGCGCGACCGCGGCGTCGGTTTCGTCTTCCAGCATTACGCGCTGTTTCCGCATATGACGGTGGCCGAAAACATCGCATTCGGCATGAAGGTCTCGAAGGTGAAGCGCGAGAAAGCGGCGATCGAGGCGCGCGTCGTGGAGCTGCTGAGATTGGTGCGCCTGGAAGGTCTCGGCGACCGGTTCCCGGCGCAGATTTCCGGCGGCCAGTGGCAGCGCGTGGCGCTGGCCCGGGCG
>NZ_JALBGW010000229.1:0-5737 GCF_023006485.1 Neorhizobium sp. BETTINA12A | reverse complement strand
AGCCGAAGCCGACGCATCCCAGAGGCTCCGGGTCGCGACATCCGGCCTTGGCGGCGGTCTGCGCCGGCTCGCCGCGGGCGATCTTTCCTTCCAGCTTGACGAAGCTTTCTCGGCGGATTTCGAAGCTCTGCGCCACGATTTCAATACCTCGATCGCCCAGCTCGCCAGCACGCTGGCGCAGATTGCCGGCAGCGCCGAGGCAATCGATGGCGGGACACAGGAAATCAGCCAGTCCGCATCCGACCTGTCGCGCCGCTCGGAGCAGCAGGCCGCTTCACTCGAAGAGACGGCCGCCGCACTCGACCAGATTACCGCGAATGTCAGTTCCGCGTCCAAGAAAGTCGACGAGACGCGCCAGATCGCTGCGGAAGCCAATTCCTCCGCCGCCCGTTCCGGCGAAGTTGTGGCCAACGCTGTCGAGGCGATGCGCCGCATCGAGGAGAGTTCCAGCCAGATCTCCAACATCATCGGCGTCATCGACGAGATCGCCTTCCAGACCAACCTTTTGGCGCTGAATGCCGGCGTCGAGGCTGCCCGGGCCGGCGAGGCTGGCAAGGGTTTTGCGGTCGTCGCGCAGGAAGTCCGCGAACTCGCGCAGAGGTCGGCGAACGCTGCCAAGGAGATCAAGGCGCTGATCCAGAACTCGACAGTCGAAGTCGGCCATGGCGTGAAATATGTCCGCGACGCCGGTGAATCGCTGAAGTCGATCGAGGGATATATCGTCACCATCAACGGCCATGTGGACGATATCGCCCGCTCGGCGCGCGAGCAGTCGACCGGGCTTTCGGAGATCAATTCGGCCGTCAACCAGATGGACCAGATGACCCAGCAAAATGCTGCCATGGTCGAGGAGACGACGGCAGCGAGTTCCGGTCTCGCCGACGAGGCTTCGAAGCTGCGCCAGATGGTCGGCCAGTTCCAGCTCGGCGCCGGCTCGTCCCAGGCTGGCCGGCGTCGCCGCGCCGCCTGAGGCGAAGCTTGCCTGGTTCGCAGCCAAACTGATAAGCCATGCCAAGGCGATCGAGAGGCTGCATGACTACGGATATCGAGCAGGGACTTTGGGATTTCGCATTGCGGCTTTATGGTGCGCCCGGTGTCGGCGAAGCCTGCCTTCTGCTTCAGGACGAAAGCGGCGTCGACGTGCCGGTGCTGTTGTTCTCCGCCTGGCTGGCAAAAAATTCCGTGGCGCTTTCGCCAACAGAGGTTGCCCGTATCGACGGCCTCGTCGCAGACTGGCGCAATGAGGTGGTGGAGCCGCTCCGCGCGCTGCGCCGGCGGTTGAAGAGCGGGCCGCATCCGGCCCCCACCAAAGAAACGGAAACCCTGCGCAACGGCGTGAAAGGTGTCGAACTCAGTTCGGAAATGATCGAACTGGCGGTGCTGGAGGCCGAAGGACGGGCGCTGATGGCAGCCGATGGTTCAACGGGCGATGCAGCTGGCAATCTCAGAAACGTCGTGGGGTTTTTCCGCGGAATGGAGCCGGATGAGAAGACCGCCACGGCGCTTGCCATGATCGAAAACGCGCTTGCGGCCCTTTAAGGCCGACATCCGGAGCACAAGATCAGTGCTGGCCGAGTGAACCCGGGCCGTCCTTCCAGCGCTTGACCATCGGCAGGTGGATATCGAGGAGATCGAGCGCGCGGCCGACCGTCTGGGTCACCATTTCATCCAAGGACTGGGGCTTCGAATAGAAGGCGGGCACCGGCGGCATCACGATTGCGCCGTTGCGGGTTGCCTGGTCCATCAGCGCGATATGGCCGGCATGCAGCGGCGTTTCGCGAAACAACAGCACGACGCGCCGGCGTTCCTTCAGACAGACGTCGGCCGCGCGCACGATCAGCTCGTCATTGTAGCAGTTGGCGATGCCGCTCAGCGTCTTCACCGAACAGGGTGCGACAAGCATTCCGGCAGTACGGAACGAGCCGGAGGAAAGCGCCGCGCCGATATCCTTGTGATTATAGAGCACGTCGGCCAGGCTCTTGATCTCTTCGGCACTCATGTCGATCTCGTCGATCGCAGTGCGAAAAGCGGAAGGCGAGATCACCGCATGGGTCTCGATATCCTCGACTTGCCTCAAAAGCTGCAGGGCGCGAACGCCATAAACGACACCGGAAGCTCCGGTGATGGCGATGATGATGCGGCGCATGGGACTTTTCCCTGAACAATCTATTGCGACGCCTTAGCGCCACTTTCCGACGGGCGCAATGCGGCGATCGTCGATTGCTCGGATGTGTTCGGCCACAGCCTTTTCCACCGGGCGGGTGCCGGGCTTCAGTACGCCGGTTTCCGATCCCCGCCGCAGGGGGTAGTCATGATCTTGTTCCGCACGGGCGCCGGCGGTGGGCAAGCGGATCGGCCGATGCCTGATCGGAAACGCGGGCTCGTGGCTTCTTGATTCCGCTGCGAAAAAACTCGCCGACGAGTTCTTCGAAAAGCTTGCGATGCGGCCCGTGATGGTTGATCATGCGGCCGATGCCGGATTAGCAGAGGCTATTGCGACGGCGGCTGTTGCCGCGCCAGTCATGTCAGCTGCACCATCGGCACCTATTTCCCCTGCGGCTCCCGAAGCTGCCGGACCGTCTGTCGCGCCTGCGGCAACGGCCGCGCGGCCTTTCAGCCGTATGTCCTATATCGCCGCCGGCACCGCCGTCGCTGTCATTGTCATCGCGGCTCTCGCCGCCTGAGTTTTTAACAGGAGGGGCTCATGTCCCGCATCACCATCACCGTCAACGGCACGCCGCAGACGCGCGACGTCGAAGACCGGACGCTGCTCGTGCAGTTCATCCGCGAACATCTCGGGCTGACGGGTACCCATGTCGGCTGCGACACCACCCAGTGTGGTGCCTGTACGATCCACCTCGACGGCGTGGCCGTGAAAAGCTGTACCGTGCTTGCCGTCGCCGCCGACGGTTCGAAGGTGACGACGATCGAGGGGCTGGCCGAGGGCGGCAAGCTGCACGACGTGCAGCAGGCTTTCCGCGAACATCACGGCTTGCAATGCGGTTATTGCACGCCAGGCATGATCATGGCCTCGGTGGACATGATCCGCCGCCATGACGGCATGCTCGACGAGCATACCGTGCGCCACGAACTCGAAGGCAATATCTGTCGCTGCACCGGCTACCACAACATCGTCAAGGCCGTGCTGGATGCCGCCGAGAAGCATCGCGCGGCACATGCCGTCGCGGCCGAATAAGCGGGGAGGATCACGCCATGTACGCAACGACTTATCACAAGCCGAAGACGCTGGCCGAGGCCGTCGATCTCTACACGAATTCCGACGAGCCCTCCTATCTCTCCGGCGGGCACACGCTGATCCCGACGCTGAAGAGCCGGCTTGCCGCGCCCGCGCATCTGATCGACGTACGCAACATTCCGGAGCTTTTCGGCATCGAAGTCACCGCTGACAGGGTGATCATCGGCTCGGCGACCAAGCATGCCGTCGTCGCCGCGTCCAAGGAGATCAAGGCTGCGATCCCCGCGCTCTCTGGCCTCGCCGGATCGATCGGCGACGTTCAGGTGCGCCACATGGGCACGATCGGTGGCTCGACCGCCAATAACGACCCGGCAGCCGACTATCCGGCCGCCGTGCTGTCGCTTGATGCGATCGTCCATACGGACCGCCGCGAAATCCCTGCCGAGGAATATTTCCAGGGCCTCTACACAACCGCATTGGAACCCGGTGAAATTCTCGTCCGCGTCGAGTTCAAGATCCCGGAGATTGCCGGCTACGCGAAATTCCGCAATCCGGCCTCGCGCTACTCGATGGCGGCCGCCTTCGTCGCCAAACACAGCGACGGCCATATCCGCGTCGCGATCACCGGTGCGGGCAACGAAGGCGTGTTCCGCTGGACGGAAGCCGAGGAGCTGCTGACCGCAAATTTTTCAGCCGAAGCACTGGAAGGCCTCACCATCGACCCGTCGCGGATGATGGGCGACATGCACGCGCCGACCGACTACCGCGCCCACCTCGTGGCGGTGATGACCCGTCGCGCGGTGCAGAACCTCGGCGGCACGCATATCCTCTGAGGACACAGGTGACCGAAATGGCCGGCGGGGCGACTCGCCGGCCAGAAACCATCGCGACGAGCCGAGCAACCGCATTAGGCATCTTCAAGAATGCTGGGGTGTGCCGAAGGTCGCAGCGATCCGTCCGAGCACTGCGATCAGCACCGCCTTGTCCTTACCGGCGATCTCGTCAAGACGCCGATTGTAGACGACCGCGATCGCGTGCAGCTGCTCCTGCATCCGGCGGCCATTTTCGGTGAGCCTGACGCTATAGCTGCGTTGGTCGTCGGGGTTCGACTGTCGTTCGATCAGTCCGCGATGGGACAATGCCTTGAGGCTGGAGGTGAGCGTCGAACGGTCGCGACCGCAGATGCGGCTGAGCTCCGACGGCGTCATGCTCTTTCGTTCGGCAAGCACCGTCAGAAGCGCATACCACCCGGGCTTCAGGTCAGCCTTGCCGGCCGCCTTGGCAAATGCCTGGAAGGACGTCTCCTGCGCCACCCTCAGATGATAGCCGATCAGGTTCCGGAACATGGCCGGGACAGGCATCTCGCCGTCCGCGGATTCCGTATGCGTGTCCTGCCGCGTCGATGCTTCCACCGCCATTTTCGCACTCCTCCCAATATGGACCCTAGTAGGAATAGGGGAGCGCAGCAAGATAGTTTGACATCAAATTACCTTGCCTTGACCGATTGTCCGACAAAGCCGGGCGGACTGCAAGCAAGCAATGGACATACGGCTGTCGCGGGAACGATCTGCGGCCGCGTCGAGGCTAAGCAGAACCCGCGCCGGATAACGGCGCGGGCGGGGAGCAGACCTACTCAGCTGCCTGGTATCGATCGGCAGCGGGAGAAGGTTTGGGGCCGAGCGCCGCGATCAGGGTGATCAGCGCGGCAAGCGTCGCGACGAAGGCGACAGCGGCGGAATAGGGCTCCCAGCCGAAGGCCGGAGCGCCGCTGAACACGGCAGACGTTGCCGCCAGCACCACCCCGCCACCGATCTGAAAAGCGGCGAAGAACATGCCGGAGGCAAGCCCCGACTTGTCCTCCTCGATATCGGCCAGCGCCGCGACCTGGATGGACGGGAAGGTCATGGCATAGCCGAGGCCGAGCGGGATCTGCGACAGTATGACGAGCAGGATCGGGTCGATATGGCCGACCGACAGGACCCAGAAGATGTAGCTGATCGCCTGCAGTCCGACGCCCGCCGTCATGAAGCCGGTCGTGCCGCGGTTCTGGGCAAGGGTCGCGAAACGAGGTGCCAGGAACATCACGAAGGCGCCGGCGCCGGCAAAGCAGAAGCCTGTCGCAAAGGCCGACCAGCCATAGACGTCCTGATAATAGAGCGTCGCGGTGAACTGGAAGCCGATATAGGCGCCTTGATAGAGAAAGCCGACGATGTTGGCATGGGTGAGCCTGGCGCGGCGGAACATCGCCAGCGGCACCATCGGGTCCTTATGACGGGCTTCGATGGCGAGGAAGCCGAGGATCAGCACGATTGCGGCCACGAGCGAGCCCCAGGTGAAGATATCGGCCCAGCCGGCCGAGGCCGCATTGGTGATGCCGAACACGAAAAGCAGCAGGCCGGGGGTGATGGTGATTGCGCCGGCCCAGTCGAAGCCGGGACGCGGCCCGGTTCGGCGCGCGTCGAGCGGCACGGCTATCGGTGCCAGAAGCAGGGTCAGGATCGCGACCGGCGCGCCCATCACCAGCGTTGCCCGCCAGCTGAT
>NZ_JALBGW010000228.1:0-5895 GCF_023006485.1 Neorhizobium sp. BETTINA12A | reverse complement strand
CCCAAGCCGGCGACGACAAGGCGGCCCCGGCAAACCCGAACGCCGCCAAACCCGCGCCGAGCGACGACAAGCCGGCGGAAATCATCCGCGACATGACCAAGCTGCCGGCGCCGGTCAAGCAGATGCGTGAAAAGCTGGTTGAGGCCGCGGCCTCGGGCGACGTCACCCGCCTGCGCGACCTGATGGGAACAGGGGCCACTCAGACGCAGGTGATGAACGGCGAATTCGAGGATCCGATCGAAACGCTGAAGAGTTTTTCGGGCGATGCGGACGGCCAGGAAATCCTCGCCATCCTGCTCGATATCCTTTCCACCGGTGCGGCGCATTTCGACGTCGGCACGCCGGAAGAAGCCTATGTCTGGCCCTATTTCGCCGGCAAGCAGCTTTCGAAGCTGACGCCGCCCGAACGGGTCGACCTTTTGCGCATCGTGACGGCCGGCGACCTCGCCGGCATGGAAGAGAACGGCAACTACAACTTCTTCCGCGCCGGCATCAGCCCGGACGGCAAATGGAAGTTCTTCTCCGGCGGCGATTGAGCGGGCGACTCGCGTTTTTTCGCGTAGTCGCCACCACTGCATTTGCCTAACCGTCGCTACCCCCCTCTGTCACTTTCGTGACATCTCCCCCTCAAGGGGGGAGATCACGGGGAGATTGCCGCATCGGGTTCATCCTCCACAATAACGTCCCAAAAAATAACATAGTGTATTGGACGCTAGGCGGTGCCTCCAGCCAATCTCCCCCCTTGAGGGGGGGAGATGCCCGGCAGGGCAGAGGGGGGTGGCGGCATATTCGGCCGCCACCGCATTTGCCGCCCGGCATGCCTTGCCGCGCTGGCGGCGAAGACTTAATTGTCAGTCTCAGAACAACCGGATTCCCGTGCCATGCCCGCCGCCTTTCTTCCTTCGCGAAGCCTGATCCGCCTCACCGGCAAGGATGCACAGGATTTCCTGCAGGGGCTGATCACCACCGACATCGATTCGCTGCCGGGAGGTGAAACCCGGCCGGGTGCACTGCTGACGCCGCAGGGCAAGATCCTGTTCGACTTCCTGGTCTGGCGCGAGGGAGATGGGTTCGTCATCGAGACCGAGACGGCCCAGCGCGAGGCGCTGATGCGGCGGCTGACGATGTACAAGCTGCGCGCAGCCGTGGATATCGCTGCCGGTTCGGAAGACGGTATCACCGTTTTCTGGGGCGACGACTCGGGCAAGGGCGCGGTGAAGGATGCGGCTTTCGCCAAGGCCGGCATCAGGCTGAGCCGCGCGCCTGGAAAACAGGCCGACGGGCCGGAAGAGGCTTATCACGCTCTGCGAATCGAAGCCGGCATCTCGATCTCGGGTCACGACTATGCGCTGCAGGATGCCTTTCCGCACGACGTGCTGCTCGACCAGACGGACGGTCTTTCCTTCCGCAAGGGCTGCTATGTCGGGCAGGAGGTCGTGTCCCGCATGCAGCATCGCGGCACGGCGCGGCGGCGGGTGGCGATCGTCTCGGGCGAAACCGCCCTGCCCGCCTCCGGTACCGAGATCGTAGCCGGCGGCAAGCCGGTCGGCGCGCTCGGATCGGTCGCCGGAAATAAGGGGCTAGCGATCGTGCGCATCGACCGCGTCGGCGACGCCTTGGCACGCGGTGTACCGCTTTCCGCGGGCGATGTGACTGTGAGCCTGACGCTTCCGGCCTGGAGCGGGCTCTCCTTCCCCGCCGAGGCTGAAGAGGCCGAGACGTGAGCCCAGTGGTGACGGCACCACGTGCCTGGCAACGAATGCTGTCGGGACGCCGGCTCGACCTGCTCGATCCCTCGCCGCTCGACATCGAAATCTCCGATATCGCCCACGGGCTTGCCCGCGTCGCCCGCTGGAACGGCCAGACGCGTGGCGACCATGCCTTTTCCGTCGCCCAGCACTGCCTTGTCGTCGAGGAAATCTTTCGCCGCTGCAACGAAGCCTGCACGGGCGATGCGCTGCAGATGACGATGCTGCACGATGCGCCGGAATATGTGATCGGCGACATGATCTCGCCGTTCAAATCGGTGGTCGGCGGCGGTTACAAGGCGGTCGAGCAGCGGCTGGAGGCGGCGATCCACCTGCGTTTCGGCCTGCCGCCGCATCCGACCCGCGAGTTGAAGGCGCTGATCAAGAAGGCCGATACGATCGCTGCCTTTTTCGAGGCCACCGAACTTGCCGGTTTCTCGGTCACCGAGGCGCGAAAATTTTTCGGCCAGCCGCGCGGCATCACCTCAGACATGTTGCCGATCCAGCCGATGCCGGCTCTGACGGCGCAACAGCTTTTCCTCGACCGATTCCATCAGATCGAGGCCGAGCGCAACGCCGTGGGCAACGCGCCGTGACCGCGATCGTCGTCTGCCCGCTGAGTTCCATCGCCGAGACCGCCGTCCGCCACAAGGCGCGCGAAATGGTGAGCCTGATCGCCGAGGGCCAGGACTTTCACCGGCCGGGCGTGATTTCTGCCGAGCGCCACTTGAAGCTGGCGATGAACGATATCGGTTTTGCCGGCACGGGAGGCTTGATTGCCCCAAGCGAGGCGCATGTGGAAAGCCTGATCGGCTTCGTGCGTGACTGGGACCAGTCGGCGCCGATCGTCATCCATTGCTGGATGGGCGTCTCCCGTTCGCCTGCCGCGGCGGTGATCGCCGCACTCTCGCTCAACCCGGAAGAGGACGATTTCGCGCTGGCTGCGAGGCTCCGCAACGTTGCGCCGCATGCCACGCCGAATACGCGGCTGATCGAGATCGGCGACCGGCTGCTCGGCCGCAACGGCCGGCTGATCGCAGCCATCAAGGGGATAGGCCGCGGCGCCGAGACCGACGGTCGGGCCTCCTTCATCCTGCCGCTAAAAATCTCGCCTTGAACCTGAAAGTTGAATTTTCCTAATTGTTT
The DNA here is from genome assembly GCF_023006485.1 of Neorhizobium sp. BETTINA12A. Classification (NCBI taxonomy): domain Bacteria; kingdom Pseudomonadati; phylum Pseudomonadota; class Alphaproteobacteria; order Hyphomicrobiales; family Rhizobiaceae; genus Neorhizobium; species Neorhizobium sp. BETTINA12A. The sequence continues at coordinate 3,001 of NZ_JALBGW010000228.1, read as the reverse complement.
AGCTGGAGGTAGGAAACCTCCATTTTTCTCTTGACCTCGCGGCCTGCTGCGCCAATTAACGGCGAAACCGAAAGAAGGAGCAGACCGCCGGATGGATCAGGCGTCGGAATTTGTTGTGGCAACCAGGGCGGCGCTCGCTCAGTTGAGCGCGCTGGCGGTGCAATATTCCTTCTCCGCCGTCGGTGCGATCGTTCTCCTCATTCTCGGCTGGATGGCCGCCGGCCTGATCAGCCGTTGGGCTCATCGCGGCCTGTCGCGCATCCACGGCATCGATGCGACGCTGTCGCAATTCTTCTCCAACATCATCCGTTATGCGATCCTGGTTCTCGTCGTCGTCATGGTGCTCGGCCAGTTCGGCGTGCAGACGGCATCGGTGCTCGCGGCGCTGGGCGCGATCGGCCTTGCTGTCGGCCTCGCGCTGCAGGGCACGCTGCAGAACATCGCAGCCGGCATCATGCTCCTGGTCCTGCGGCCGTTCCGGGTCGGCGAGAGCATCGAGACCGGCAGCGTCACCGGCACGATCGTCGATGTCGGACTGTTTGCAACCGAGCTTCGGACCGCCGACGGCATCTACCGGCTAGCGCCGAACTCGACCTTGTGGAACGTGCCGATCACCAATTACAGCCGGCTGAAGACGCGCCGTAACGAGATTTCAGTCAGCATCGGCACCGACCGCGATATCGGCCGGACCCAGGCGAAACTGATGGCGCTCGCCAGCGGTGAAAGGCGGGTGCTGAAGGACCCGGCGCCGACCGTCTACGTGGCCGAATTCGATGCCGGCAGCGCCAAGCTGACGCTGCGTTACTGGACGAAGAGCAGCGACTGGTGGGAAACCGGCCGCGACCTGACCAGGGACGTCAAGCTCGCCTTTGATAAGTTCCCTGGCGACAAATCGCCAGAACAGATTCCAGACCCTCAGGTAGAAACCCGCGACGTCACCGGTGAGAGCGGACCTCCGGCTCCTCACGGTGCGGACGAACCGGTCACGCAGCGGACCTGAAGGAAAGGATGCATCGGGGCCGGCTTTTCACGAGGAAGCCGGCCCCGATGCCCAAATGTTACGAGAATCGATTCGGCAATCGCCGTCACACGACCTTGAGGTCGTATTCCTCGCTGCCCGACCAGACGATGTCCCAGGACGCGCCCGGACGGACGTTGCGGATGGCCGTCGGCTCGAAGGCTACGAGGCAGCGGCCCTGATCGTGCCGCACCGACGGATAGATCAGTCCGTCATGCCCGTCGCGCCTCAATCTTTCGGCGAGCGCCTGCCCCTGGGGATAACCGATCGCCGGATCCGGATCGAGTGCCGGGTGGTCTCTCTCATCGCTGATGTCCGGATACTCGCCGATGAAATCCGCCAGCAGTTCCACATAACGCGCCGTTTCCTCGAAGACGCCGATGAACCGCAGTTCCCGCGTCTTGTGGAAGGCGACCTCGGCAATCGACGTCATCGTGTCCCAGCTGCAATACCAGGCCCCGCGGTTTTCGTCGTTGAAGCGGTTTCCGCCTTTTCGGGTATAGGTGAAGGCGGCATTGATATGGGTGTTGCCGTAGACCTGCAGGTCGTGCTTGCGGCGTTTCCAGGCGAGCTCGCGGCGGTCGAGATAGAGGTTCAATCCCCGCTCGGCGGTCAGCCTGGCACTGGTCATGCCCTCGATCTCGGCAAGGATCGCCAGTTCCTCGTGGCTATCCACCAAGCCGCGCAGGCTCGGCGGCTTGTGGTAGGTCGCCGGGATCAGCCGCACCAGCGCCCGGTCGCTGACCGAGGTCACGATCACGCACCGCCCCGCAGGGCATCGAGGTAGTTTCGGACCGCGAGGAATTGCGGCAATCCCTCGTCGATCAGCGTATCGATGGGGCGAGTGCCGCGAAACAGCGGCCCCTCGTTCGGCAACGTCATCCATCTGGAAGCAATCGGATCGCTGAAATAGAGTTTCAGGGCCTTGTAGATGCCGATGACGGCGCTGAGGCGCAGCATCTGGTCCTTGGTCAAGCCTCCCGAATAGCCAGGTTTTCGGGCACGTTTCCAGGTGCTTTCCGACATATCCGCAAGGGCCGCCGCCTCGTTCACCGGCACGCCCCACTCGGCGACGACATTGCCGAAGGCCTTCAGTGCAACGGCCGTCAGCTGCTCCGCTTTCTCTTTTCTGGCTGCGACTTCCATGGCAAGCTCCTGCTTCGCCCTGAAGCTAGTCCATTTGCACTGAATGTAAAGGTCATATGACCCTTTTTGATACATTGCTGGGATTGACGTTATTGCTATCGCTTGCGGTAATTCTGCGAACGGTCGGTACCGCCGCCGATCCAGGGGCCGAGCGTTGCCGAGGTCGTCGAGCACTTGCGGGGTGTTTTCCAGGCCGGATGACCGGCGCGGATGGGACACGGCCATTGCGGCACGGGACCGTGACCGACACTCGACCGGCGCCCGATTGGTCGTGGAACACGGCTCTTCCCTTCCCTCGGCCGGCAATTGTATAACCGGTTGATTGAACCCTTCACCCGCGAGCGTGCCGATGATCGAAATCCTCCTCCTGCTGCTGGTGATCCTGATGGTGGGTCTTTATCGCAAGACATCGACCCGAGTGGCAGCGCTCGAAAAGGAGCTGGAAGCGATCAAGGTCGGACTGCTTTCCACGCAGCCGGTTTCCACGGCGGCACCCGTGGCTGCCCCGGCGACGGTTCCCGCTGCGGCGGCTGTTATCGCCACCGAAGCGGTGACCGAAGAACCGGCAGTTCGGGCAGAACCGGTCCCCCAGGCAGAACCGGTTGCGGCAGAGGCCGTGCAGGAGGAGACGATTGCGGCAAGCTTGGCCGCCGAGGACGTTGCGGCCCGCGAAGAGGCTCCCGCACCGGTCGCGACGACGACACGGACACCAACGCCCGCAAAACCGAAAAACCGCGAAAACCTCGAAAGCTATCTCGGCGCCCGCTGGCCGGTCTGGGTCGGCGGCGTGGCGCTTGCCTTCGGCGGCATCTTTCTGGTGCGCGCTTCGATCGAGGC
>NZ_JALBGW010000227.1:0-5957 GCF_023006485.1 Neorhizobium sp. BETTINA12A | reverse complement strand
CAACGCCTGCGCCCGGCCGATTTCGCCGCCATCCGCAGTGACTGCGGCATTGTTCGACATGTTCTGCGGCTTGAACGGCATGATCTTCAGGCCGCGTAGCGTAAAGGCGCGGGCAAGCCCGGCCACCACCAGCGACTTGCCCACATCCGAGCCCGTTCCCTGAAACATCAGCGCCCGAGCTGGCTTGACCCCAACCATGGCTAAAACTCGATGCCGGCCTGGGCCTTCACGCCCGCCTTGAAGTGATGCTTGACCAGCGACATCTCGGTCACCATGTCGGCCGCCTCGATCAGCGCCGGCTTGGCGTTGCGGCCGGTGACGACCACGTGCAAATCCGGCCGCCGCGCCTTTAACGCGGCGACGATCCTGTCGAGATCGAGATAGTCATAACGGAGCGCGATGTTGAGTTCATCGAGGATGACGAGCCCGATCGTTTCGTCCGCCATCAGCTCGAGTGCTTTTTCCCAGGCCTTTTCCGCTGCGGCGACATCGCGCTTCAGGTCCTGGGTCTCCCAGGTAAAACCTTCACCCATCGTGTGCCAGGCGACGCGGTCGCCGAAGACGGCAAGCGCCGGCTGCTCCCCAGTCGACCAGGCGCCCTTGATGAACTGCACGACGCCGACCCGGCGGTTGTTGCCGAGCATGCGCAGCGCCAGGCCGAAGGCGGCTGTGGATTTGCCTTTTCCGGAGCCGGTATGGACGATGAGAAGACCCTTTTCCTGGGTCTTCTCTGCCACTTCCGCATCCTGAACCGCCTTGCGGTTCGCCATCTTGGCGCGGTGACGCTCGACGGACGCCTCATCGATCTCCTTCACCGGGAAGCGAGCTTCGCCGAAGATCCGGCAGAAGCTTCCTCGCCAGCGCGGAACTTTTCGCGGACGACACCGGCCAGCGCACCGAGCACCGCCCAGAACACCAGGTTGGTGGCATAGACGGCGTTGACGAAGCGGGCATAGAGATCCATCGGGACGGCCGTTTCATGGCTGGGCGGCAGCGGCGCGCCGACCAGATGCGGGGCGATCAGCAGCACGACCGCAAGCGCTGCAAATACGGCCGAGCGTGTGTAGGCGAGCAGGCCGAGACCGATTGCCGTGCAGACAGCCGTCGAGACCCACCAGATCTGGCGCGGACCGAGTTCCGCGGCCGGCATGCCGGGCAGTTCCGGCGGCAGGCCAAGGCCGGGCGCGAGAATGACGGTGAGAAAGCCGGCAATGCCGAACATCAGGCCACCGCGCCAGCCCTTGAAGCCGCCGAACGCTTCCGAGGCGGCGATGAGGACAAGGGCAAAACCGATAGCCGACAGCATGTCCGCGGCGAGTGTATAGATGAAACGCTCGAAGCCATCGGCGGGAGCCCAGGCTTCCTCGCCGTGGTGATGCTCGGCGGCGGATGACGCAGCACCTGCGGCAGGTGCTGCGTCATGGCTGTGGCCTGCCTCGGGCGCGGCATTTTCGAACACTTCCGCCCGCAGGATCAGCGGCACGGTGGAGAAACTCTGCATCACGGTCAGCAGTAGTCCGGACAAAAGCCCGGCGATCACCGCCGTGAAGACGATGTTGCGAAACAACGACATTGGGGAGAACTCCTCAGTGGCAGGGGAAGGCGAGCGAGTGGCGCGTGTCATGCGCGGCATTGTGGACGACTTCCAGATGCGAGAAGCCGACAAAGCCGACGATGAACAGGCCGAGCAGGGCCGTCATGCTGAGGGGAATGATCTTCGAAGCGGAAATGGTGACTGCAGCTGCAGCAGAATTCGTAACCATGGTCTCGTCCTTTCGCCCTCCACCCGAGGGCCGTTCACGTTCTTTGCCGCCTCTGGCAGGTCTCCTGGCTCGCGGATCGGACGCCTTCTCCCGCCTTCCCAGAAGTCCGTTGGCCGGATTTCCCAGTGGCATGACGGCCGGACGGCCGTTTTGGTCGAAGACTTTCCGCTTACAGTTGCGGGGGCAGCCGCGGGTTGGACGGCAGAATTCCGTCGCACCGCATTCCCTCTAAAACCCTTTCGGGCACCATAGGCTCGATCACTATAGACGAATTCGCCGTCACGGCAATCGCCTTTGCGACGCATTGACATGGGCCTGCGACCGGGCTTACTTGAAGAGAGATGGTCCCTTTCCGGCAACGGGGAGGGCTAAGAGAGAATGCGGTGCGATCCCTTTTCAGGATCAATGCCGCGGCTGCCCCCGCAACTGTAGGCGGCGAGCCATTGCCTAAAACGGCCATTTGGCCGTCAAGCCACTGGGAAATCCGGCCAACGGTATCCTGGGAAGGCAGGCAAATGGCGACGACCCGCGAGCCAGGAGACCTGCCGTCCGATTAATTTTGCTTCACCGGGCGGGGTGCTCCGGAGGAAGTTTCTCGATCACCGCAGAGGGATTTCGACCTTCTGCTCCGCGCCCCGATTTTTTCGACCCCGGCGGGAACGCGGCTGACCGATGAGTGACCACCGACCAGATGATCCGGCAACCGCCGGCCCGGCAGATGTGACGATTTTCGTCTGCACCAATTGCCGTGACGCGTCCGACGGCGAAATCCGGCCCGGCATCGCGCTGATCGCGGCGCTGCGCGAGGCAGCAAGCGGCAAGCCGCTCGCGGTCAAGCCGGTCACCTGCCTTGCCAATTGCGAAAAAAGCCCGAGCGCCGCCTTCAACCACAAGAGCGGCTGGTCCTATGTCTTCGGCCACCTGTCGCTCGACAATGTCGAGGACATCGTCACCGGCGCGATGATGCTGGCCGAGGACGAGCGCGGCTTCCTTCCCCTTCGCGGCCGCCCGACCTGCCTGCGCGGCAAGGGCATGACGGCCCGTATTCCACCCTTTCATCACCATGAGGACATGCCATCATGAGCGTTTCGTTCGACCGCGTTCCCTGCACCGTCGTTACCGGGTTTCTGGGAGCCGGCAAGACCACGCTGATCCGCAACCTGATCGAAAACCTGAAGGGTAAGCGGCTGGCGATCATCGTCAACGAATTCGGCGATGTCGGCATCGACGGAGACGTCCTGAAGGGCTGCGGCATCGAAAGCTGCCCGGAAGACAACATCATCGAGCTTGCCAACGGCTGCATCTGCTGCACCGTGGCGGACGATTTCGTGCCGGCGATCGACCGTATCCTGGCCATCGAACCCCGCGTCGATCACATCCTCATCGAGACCTCCGGCCTTGCGTTGCCGAAGCCCCTCGTCCAGGCGTTCCAGTGGCCTGACGTCAAGGCACGGGTGACGGTTGACGCCGTGATTGCCGTGGTCGACGGACTGGCACTCGCCGAAGGCCGCGTTGCCGACGATCACGAGGCGCTGGAAGCGCAGCGCGACGCGGACGGCTCGATCGACCATGACGACCCGGTCGAGGAAGTGTTCGAGGACCAGGTGGCTTGTGCCGACATGATCGTGCTTACCAAGAGCGATCTCCTGGATGCCGCTGGCCTCGCGACCGCCAGGGATCGCGTATCCGCCCATCTGCCACGTGCCGTGAAAATCGTCTCGGCCGCCAATGGCGCCATCGATCCGGCCGTACTGATTGGCCTCGGCCTCGCCGTCGAGGACGATATCGAAAACCGCAAGACCCATCACGACGACGAACTCGACCACGATCACGACGATTTCGACAGCTTCGTCGTCGATCTGGCCGCCGTGACCGATGCCGAACAGCTCGCCGCCCGCATTTCTGCGACTGCGGAGGCGGAAAACGTGCTGCGCATAAAAGGCTTCGTGGAAGTCGCGAACAAGCCGATGCGCCTGCAGGTTCAGGCGGTAGGATCGCGCGTGAACCATTATTTCGACCGTGCCTGGGCACCCGGCGAAGCGCGGACAAGCCGCCTTGTCGTGATCGGCGAAAAAGGCATCGACCGCGCCGCGATCGAAAGGATGCTGGCCGCGTAAGAAGGCCCGAGGGAAGGATGCACATACTCGCCACCACATCGTCGTCGCTTGACGACCTCATCGAACCGGTCGACCTCAATCAGTCGCCGGCCGACGTGGTGGTGCTGTCCTTTTCCGGCAGCGACCTGAACGGCCTTTCCGCCGTCTGGAATTCGGCTGGGTACGGCGGTTTGGATACCCCCCTCTGGCCTGCCGGCCATCTCCCCCTCAAGGGGGGAGATCAGCAAGACGCACCCGCCTCCATCAAGAACCAGCGCCGGAGTGAGGCGTGGCGTGGCCACGATTCGATCTCCCCCCTTGTGGGGGAGATGGCCGGCAGGCCAGAGGGGGGTGGCGACATGCATGAACATGGCAGCAAGCACGTGCCGGCCCCTTTCCCAAGCCTCCGCCTCACCAACCTCTCCGATCTCCGCCATCCCATGTCGGTCGATCTCTGGATCGAGAAGACGGCGGCCCATGCCAAGGTCATCCTCGTGCGCATTCTCGGCGGTTACGATCGCTGGGCTTATGGCGTGGAAGAACTTTCGCACATGGCGAAGCGGAAAAAGATCGCGCTGGCGCTGCTGCCCGGCGAATGCAGCATCCGCGACGAACGGCTGACCGCCGCCTCGACCGTTTCGGAAGACCGGATCGCCGGCATCCTGAGCTGCTTCCGCGAAGGCGGACCGGCCAACATGCGGCTTCTGGCGAGATTGCTGACGACGCTGGCCGAGGGCAAAACGGAACCGCTGCCGGAGGCAGCCCTAGTGCCGAAGGCTGGCTACTACGCGCCCGGAAAAGGCATCGTCGAGGCCAACGACCTGCTGGCCCGCTTTGCGCCGGATGCGCCGCGCTTGCCGATCCTGTTCTACCGCTCCATGCTGCTTGCGAATGACGCAGCGCCGATTGACGCGCTGTTCGAAGCGCTAAAGAAGCGCGGTTTTGCACCGGTGCCGATCTTCGTCGGCGGGCTGAAGGAGCCGGATGCACTGGCCTTCGTCGAACAGGCGGTCTCGGACCTGAAACCTGCGGCCATCCTTTCCACCACCGCCTTTGCCAGCGGCACCGACGGCAACGGCGAAACGATTTTCGACCGCACCGGCGTGCCGGTCTTCCAGATCGTCGTTGCCACGACCCGCCGCGATGGCTGGACGGAAAACCGGCGCGGCCTCAACCCCGCCGACCTCGCTATGCACGTCGTCCTGCCCGAGCTCGACGGACGTATTTTTGCCGGTGCGATCTCCTTCAAGGCCGGCGAAAGCTCCGCCAACCTCGTCAATCAGCCGGAACCGGACCGGGTCGAACAGGTCGTCGACCGTATCGCCGCCTTCCTGCGGATGAAGGCGGCACCGCGTGCCGAGCGAAAGATCGTTATCTTGATGCCGGACTATCCGAGCGCGCCCGGACGCACCGGTTATGCCGTCGGCCTGGACGTGCCACAGAGCGTGCTCGGGATGCTGCATGAATTATCGGTAGCCGGCTATGATGTTTCGGATATCCCTGAGACTCCGCGTGATCTCCTGGACAGCCTGAGTGCCAAATCCGCCGGCCACGCACGCTCCGCCTACGTTCCCCTGACCGTTGCAGAGGCTGCGTGGGGCGGGGCCGAAGCCGATGAAGATCTCAGGGACGGCACTTTCCGTTTCCGCGCCGCGAGCTTCGGCAACATCACCGTCGCGCTCGCGCCCGACCGCGGCCGCAACGCCGATCGCCGCGCCGACTATCACAGCCCGGACCTTCCCCCGCGCCACGCACTGATCGCCTTCGGGCAATGGATGCGCGAGGTGCTTGGCGCGCATGCGATCGTCCATCTCGGCGCGCACGGGACGCTCGAATGGCTGCCGGGCAAGACCGTGGCGCTGTCGAAGGATTGTTTTCCCGAAATCGTCACCGGCGGCCTGCCGGTCATCTACCCCTTCATCGTCTCTAATCCGGGCGAGGCAGCGGTCGCGAAACGACGGATCGCCGCCGTCACCATCGGCCACCTGCCGCCGGTCCTGGCCGGCGCGGGCCTTTCGGACGAACAGAAGAAACTGGAACTGCTGGTCGACGAATATGCCCAGGCCGACGGGCTCGACCGCCGCCGCCGCGACCGGCT
>NZ_JALBGW010000226.1:0-6034 GCF_023006485.1 Neorhizobium sp. BETTINA12A | reverse complement strand
CGCGCCAGCTGACGCCAATCCCACACATGGACCCATACATGGGGACGGAGGAACCGCCGGGTCGAAGGATCCGGCGGTTTTTTGTTTGGGGGGTTAAGATCAGGCGGCGGCCACTGCCAGGTGGATGCCCGAGCTTTCCTGCAATTGCCGTATGACATTGAACAGATTATCGGCGCGCGGATTGCCTTTTGGCCCGAACATTCGCATCAGGCTCTTGGCTGGCATATCGACCTTTTCGGCCAATGTCTCGAAACCGATCGTGGCGTTGATGAAATCGCGCAGCACGCTCTTACCGGTTTCGAGATCGCCTTCCAGAAGAAGTTCGACCGCATCCGAAAGCAACGCGGCGCGAAACGCCGGATCCTGATCCAGCCGGGCTTTGACCGTTTCCTTGAATTCGCGTGTCAGGGTCATCTCAGCTTCCCTTCCTGGATTTGTAGTTCTGCCAATAGCCAAGCGCGGTCTCGATATCATTTTGCTGGCGCTGCTTGGTTCCGCCGACCAACAGGATCACCAGTTGCTCGCCGTCCCGACCGAAATAGATCCGGTAGCCCGGCCCATAGTCGATCCGGTATTCCAGCACTCCGGCGCCGACCGACTTCACGTTCGAGAGGTTGCCTTGTCCGATCCGCTCCAGCGCAATCGTCACCTTCGAGGCCGCGCGGGACTCGATCTTCGAAAACCACCGCCCGAACGGGCTCGATCCATCTGGCTCAAGATATTCAGTGATTTTCATTGGATGATGGTAACATATGCGTCACCATCATCCAATAGCGTCGGATGTTCAGCCGCTGATCTTGGAAAAGTCCGCGACGGTCGCGGTCGCTTCGCGGATGGCCTTCAGGAGGGCCAAGCGGTTGGCGCGGATGGCGGCGTCCTCGTCGTTGACGAGCACGTCCTCGAAGAATTTGTCGACGGGGACACGGAGTTTCGACAGGGCTTCCATGGCCGAGCGGAAGTCTTCCTTGGCGACGGCCTCGGCCGCTTCCTTCGAGGCGACGACGATCGCCGCCCAGAGCGCCTCTTCGGCATCGAGCCTCAGCAGTTCTTCCGAAACGCCATCGGCGACGACGGTGCCCTTCTTCTCTTCCGCGGCGAGCAGCTGCACGGCGCGTTTGGTGCCGGCGAGCAGGTTCTTGCCGTCTTCCGAGGTGATGAACGCCGTCAGCGCCTCTACGCGGCGGGCGACCATCAGGAGGTCGTCGGAGTCGGGCGTCAGGACGGCATCGATGAGGTCGTGGCGGGCGCCCTGATCGCGGAGGTAGACTTTCAGGCGGTCGTGGAAGAAGGAGAGGAGGTCGAATGGCGCTGAATCTGCTATCTCAGCAGCTTTCAACCGGACTTCATCAGTTGCCGCGAACTCTAAATACTTCAGAAAAAAGTCAACATCATCGCTATTGGCAAGTTTACCCGCATTTCGCATTTCTGCGGAAGGAGCTAATTCATTCGTCGCATTTTGACGATTAAGCTGCGCCAAAATCAGCTTCTCGGTATGTAGCCTCAAAATCTTTAGAAGCGGCAACCGCACTCCCCGCTCCAACAAAATCCGCACCACGCCCAGCGCCGCGCGCCGCAGCGCAAACGGATCCTTCGAACCCGTCGGCTTTTCGTCAATCGCCCAGAAACCAACCAATGTATCAAGCTTATCAGCCAGTGCGACTGTCAACCCGACCTTGTCCTCCGGCAGACGATCTGAAGGGCCATTCGGCTTCCAGTGATCCTCAATGGCAGCGGCGACCGTCGCCTCCTCGCCTTGCAACATCGCGTACTTGCGGCCCATCAGCCCCTGCAGTTCGGGGAATTCGCCGACGGCTTCGGTGCGCAGGTCGGCCTTGGCCAGCACCGCGGCGCGATCGACGAGGGTCAGATCGGCGCCGGTGACTTTTGCCAGCTCCTTCGCCAGTGCGCGGATGCGAGCAACGCGTTCGCCTTGCGTGCCGAGCTTCGCGTGGAACGTCACGTTCAGCGCGTCGAGCTTCGCCATGCGCTGGTCGAGCGGCTTCTTGAGGTCGAGATCGAACTTCGCCGCAGATTCTTTCAGCGTATCGAGATCCGGCATGTCGCCCTGGTCGCGGGTCCAGAAGTGCTTGGCGTCGGAGAGGCGGGCGCGCACGACCTTGCCGTTGCCGTGCATGATCTCCTTGCCGCCGTCCTTCGCCTCGATGTTCGAGATCAGGATGAAGCGGTTGGAGAGCCCTTCCCCACCGGTCTGCGGGCGGGTGACAAAGCACTTCTGGTTGGTCTTGATGGTCAGCCGGATGATTTCGGAGGGGATTTCGAGATAATCCTGTTCGAACTCGCCCATCAGCACATGCGGCCATTCGACGAGGCCGGAGACTTCCTCCAGAAGGCCCTCGTCCTCGACCAGATCGAGGCCGTTGGCGAAGGCGAGGTCGCGGGCATCGTGCAGGATGACGTCCTTGCGGCGGTCCGCATCGAGCATGACCTTCGCCTTTTCGAGGCTCGTCACGTAGTCGTCGAAACGCCGCACGGTGATGGCGTCAGGCGCGTGGAAACGATGGCCGTAGGTAATGTTGCTGGCCGTCAGGCCGTCGATCTCGAAGGGGATGACCTGGGTTTCGTCATGTTCCGGGCCGAAGACGCAGACGATCGACTGCAGCGGGCGCACCCAGCGCAGGCTTTCCGGACCCTTGCCGTCAATGCCGGCGAAACGGGCGCCCTTCGGCATGGAAGCGGCGCCCCAGCGCATCGATTTCGGCCAGGGGAAATTGCGGATGATGCCGGGCATCACCTCGGCGATGATGTCTTCCGCCGGGCGGCCGGGCTTGGAGATGACGGCGACGTAGAAATCGCCCTTCTTCGGGTCGTTGACGACCTGGGCCTCGGAAATCGACGAAAGACCCGCACCGCGCAAAAAGCCGGCGATGGCACCTTCCGGCGCATCGGTGCGCGGACCCTTGCGCTCCTCGCGCTGATCTGCGGAGCGGGCCGTCAGGCCACGGATATCGAGCGTCAGGCGGCGCGGCGTCCAATATTCGCGCGCACCCTCATAGGTCAGGCCCGCTTCCACCAGCGCGTCGGTGACGAGCTTTTTCAGGTCTCCCGCCGCCTTGCGCTGCATGCGGGCGGGAATTTCCTCCGAGCGGAGTTCGAGAAGCAGATCGGGCATCGATAATCAACTTTTTGATGATTGTTCAACAGGGCGTGGCCTTAGCAAGCCCGCCGCCAAAAGTCACCAGCCGGATTGGCGAAAGTGTTTACCAGCCGCCTCCGCCGCCACCGCCTCCGCCGCCGCCGGACGAACCGCCGGAAAAGCCGGAGGAGGACGAGGAGGATTTTGGCGCTGGGATGGTCGAGGCGATCGTGGAGGCCATCGAGGAGGAGAAGCCGCCGATGCGGTCGCCGAAATTGGAGCCGTAGTTGCCGCTATACCAGCCGGGCGCATAGGCGCCGACGGCAGCGCCCGCGGCGGCGCTCGCAAGCCAGACCTCGAAGGTGTTGCTCCAAGGTTTTTCGACGCCGAGTGCCACCGCATAGGGCAGCAGCTTTTCGAAATGCTGCGGCGACATGGTGGGTGCGCCGGCGGTGTTCATGCGGTCCTTTTCGGCGAGCGTCAGGTAGATGCGCAGGCCCTCGATACCGTCCATCAGCTTGCGGCCGAGCGGCGTCGGGGCGCCCATCAGGAAGAAGAAGATGACGTTGGCGAGCACGATGCCGCCGACCGAGACCATGATTGGCCAGTGCTCGTCGCCGGTCATTTCCGACATGATCCCCACCACGACCGCCGAGCCGATCGACAGGGCCACCAAGCCGATAAAACCGAGGATAACGACCGAGACGATTTTCGAAATCAGCGACGAACCGCGGCGCAGGCCCTTGCCGAAGGCGGCGGCGAGCACGCCGAAGACCACGGCAAAAAAGGCCGGGATGATCAGCGTCGCGATCATATCCGGTTCGAGATTGCCGAAAACGACCAGAGAGACGATGGAAAGCACGCTCAGCACGACGCCGCCGATCACGTAACCCTTGTTGCCGTTGTAATATTTGCCGCGGTGTTCCTTCTCGATTGCCTGGCGGAAGCTTGCGCCGATCGACTGGACGGAGGTGCCGTGCGCCTCGTCGATGATCAGTTCCTGCCCCTTGGCGTCGATGGAGCCGAGGATGGAGGCCTGGCCGATCGGCACCTCCCTCGGCGCGGCCTTGCCGGTGCGCCGGATGACGATCTTTTCCGCGAGATCCTCCAGCGTCACGTAACCCTTGACCGCAAGGTCAAGCGCGCTTGCTGCAAACGCGGTCCAGCCGCCACCGGAAAAACCCTTGTTGTCGATGTAGTTGACCAGAGCCGGCGACAGTCCCTCCGGCGCATCCCAGCGGGGTACCACGACGCCGCGATCCGGGTCGCGACCGACGCGGACCCAGAAAAGCGCGTAATAACCGACGACGAGGACGAGGCCAACGATCGAGATGATCGTCCCGATATTGTCGCGCCACCACCATTCGCTTTGCTGATCTTTCGAAGGCGGAGCGATAATGCCTTTGGGAAAGCCTGCAACGATCGTCAGGCCCTCCTGCGCCCCGAGCGGCCGCGTGGTCGAAAAGACGGCCTGATTGCCGTTCGCCTGCATGCGGGCATTGCGGGCGGTAGAGCCGAGCGGGCCGGTATAGGCGGCGGTTTGGGTTATCCGCGCGCTGCCCGGCAGGGTCACCCGCGCCGAGGCCTGGGCGATGCGGAATTCCCAGCCATTGCCGGTCGCGTTCCAATAAAGCTCGTCATGGTCGTCGAAATAGCGGATCTGCCGGTCGGTCTTGTAGGTGAAGACGAAGGTGTGCTCGCCATTCCGAAGGAAGACATCCTCGTCGCCGGAATAGATGCGGATGCCGCCGGTAACACCTTCCGTATGGAAGGGTTCGGCCTGACCGTCCCGGGTGACGGAAACGACCTCGAAGCCGACCCGCACGGTGCGGCCGCCGGCGTCCTGCATCGTCAGCGGGAAGTCGCGAAACAGGCCGCGCTTGATCCTGTCGCCTTCGGAATTGGCGACGATCGTTTCGGTCACCGTCAGGTCGCCATTGTCGGCGACCTGGATGTCGGAATGATAGGAGCGGATATATTCCTCCGCCGCGGCGGGCAGCGCCACCGACAGCGAGAAAAGTAGCGCCAGGCTAAGGCCGGAGAACCACCGCATCACGACATTCCTCCTCTTCGGCACCGGCCGATCCGGGTTTTCCGTTTAAACTATGTCCGTGTATTCGACGCCGAGCGAGGCCAGCACGTCCCAATAGCTGGGAAAGGTCTTGGCGACGCAATCGGGATCGAGAATGGTGACGCCGCCGATCATCAGCCCGGCCAGCGCAAAGCTCATGGCGATGCGGTGGTCGGCAAAGGTGTTGATTTCGGCGGATAAGGTCTGGCCGGCGAGTGAGGGATCGGAGGCGACGATCAGGTCGTCGCACTCTTCCGTCGCAAGGCCGTCGCGAATGGCGTTGAGGCCGAGCGAGAGCGCCCTCACCCGGTCGCATTCCTTGACGCGCAGGTTGGCAATACCGGTGAAACGCACCGGCGTTTCGTTGAAGGCGGCGAGCACCGCGAGCGTCGGCACTGCATCCTGCATCTGCGAACCGTCGATTTCGGCCGGCAGGTGCGGGAATTGCGCGATCACCTCATAAGCCTTGGCATCCGGTTGGGTGAAGGCGGTGGCCGCCACGCCAAGGTCGATGGCACCGCCGGTCAAGACTTCCGCAGCCCAGAGATAAGTGGCGGCCGACGCGTCCGGTTCAATCACGAAATCCGCCGCGCGATATCCGGTCGGTTCGACCTTCCAGGTCGCCGCATCGATCTGATCGACCTTGGCGCCGAAGGCCTGCATGGCGGCGAGCGTCAGGTCCACATAGCCCCTTGCACCGATTTCCGCGCCGGCCAGTGCAACCGTCAACGGGGCGTTGGCGCCCTGGCTGACAAGCGGCCCCGCCATCAGCAGCGCCGAGACGTATTGGCTGGAGAGACCGGCGTCGATCTCGACGCGGCCGGAGGCGAAATGACCGTTGCCGCGCACCGTCACCGGCGGGCAGCCGG
>NZ_JALBGW010000225.1:0-6162 GCF_023006485.1 Neorhizobium sp. BETTINA12A | reverse complement strand
GGTCACCCTGATCGCCGGCCTGGTGCCGCTTGCAGCGCTTGCCGTCGCCCTCTTCGCCATCCGGCTGGACAAGCGCGAGACCGCCATCAGCGGCGCACCCGCCCTCTCCTGCCCGGCCGAATAACCGACACACCGAAGGATCACGACCATGGAATACCGCAATCTCGGACAATCCGGCCTCAGAGTGCCGGTCTTGAGCTTTGGAGCCGGCACGTTCGGCGGCTCCGGCCCGCTGTTCAGCCACTGGGGCACGACCGATGTCGAGGAAGCCCGCCGCCTCGTCGACATCTGCCTCGAGGCCGGCGTCAACCTGTTCGACACCGCCGACGTCTATTCGGCCGGTGCTTCGGAAGAAGTGCTCGGCCAGGCGATCAAGGATCGGCGCGACCAAGTGCTGATCTCCACCAAGGCCAGCTTGCCGACCGGCGACGGGCCGAACGACTGGGGCTCCTCCCGCTCCCGGCTGATCGGCGCGGTGGATGCCGCCCTGAAACGGCTCGGCACCGACCATATCGACATCTTCCAGCTGCACGCCTTCGATGCCTCGACGCCGGTCGAAGAGGTCGTCTCGACGCTCGACCAACTCGTGAAGGATGGCAAGCTGCGCTATATCGGCGTCTCGAACTTCTCCGGCTGGCAGATCATGAAATCGCTCGCCGCCGCCGAGAAACATGGCTGGACGCGCTATGTCGTGAACCAGGTCTATTATTCGCTGGTCGGCCGCGACTACGAATGGGACCTGATGCCGCTTGGGCAGGACCAGGGGCTTGGTGCGCTGGTCTGGAGCCCGCTCGGCTGGGGACGCCTCACCGGCAAGATCAGCCGCGGCAAGCCGCTTCCGGAAGGCAGCCGCCTGCATGAGACGGCGGATTTCGGCCCGCCTGTCGAAGACGAACTGCTCTACCGGGTGGTCGATGCGTTGCAGGTGGTGGCGGACGAGACGGGCAAGACGGTGCCGCAGGTGGCGATCAACTGGCTCGTCAGCCGGCCGACAGTGTCCTCGGTGATCATAGGCGCCCGCAACGAGGAGCAGCTTCGCCAGAATCTCTGAGCCGTCGGCTGGTCGCTGACGACAGAGCAGATCGGCAAGCTGGATGCGGCCAGCGCCGTCACAGCCCCCTACCCGCATTTCCCCTATCGGCGCCAGGAAGGTTTTGCCCGCCTCAACCCGCCGCTTGCCGGCTGACACCTCCTGAAATCAGGGTGGTTGATCCGTCACAGAATCGGTCCATGTAATACGGGCCTCATTTGGCCCGGCCGTTTGCCGGGCTTTCCCTTCAGGAGTTCCATATGTTCACAGTCAGCGCCAATGGCGCCAACATTCCCGCCCTCGGTTTCGGCACCTTCCGCATGCCCGACGAAGACGTCGCCCGCGTGCTGCCGGAGGCCCTGAAGCTCGGTTTCCGCCATGTCGATACCGCCCAGATCTACAAGAACGAGGCAGCCGTCGGCGATGTGCTTTCCAAGTCCGGCATCCCGCGCGCCGACATCTTTCTCACCACCAAGGTCTGGGTCGACCGCGTCGGCCATTCCGCCTTCATCGCCTCGGTCGACGAGAGCCTCGCCAAGCTGAAGACTGATTATGTCGACCTGCTTCTCCTCCACTGGCCGCAGAGCGAAATGCCGCTCGCCGACCGCATGGGTGCGTTGAACGCGCTTAAAAAGGCTGGCAAGGTGAAGAATATCGGCGTCTCCAATTTTTCCGTGGCGCTGATCGCCGAAGCGGCGAAGCTCTCGGATGCGCCCCTTGCCACCAACCAGGTGGAATACCATCCCTATCTCGACCAGACGAAGGTTCTAGCCGAAGTCGCCGAGCACGGCATGTCGCTGACCGCCTATTACCTGATGGCGAACGGCGCGGTGCCGGGTGACGCAGTCTTGAAGGATATCGGCGCCAAGCACGGCAAGACGGCCGCGCAGGTGACGTTGCGCTGGGCCATCCAGCAGAAGGACGTGATCGCGCTTTCCAAGACCGCGACCGTTTCCCGCCTGCCGGAAAACTTCGACGTGTTCGATTTCGCCCTGTCGGAGGACGAAATGCAGGCGATCCACGCACTCGCCAGACCGACCGGCCGCATCGTCAACCCGGGGCACCTGGCTCCGGAATGGGATCTTTGAGCTTTCAGCTGCTTGATGCAACTATGCGCCGGGTCATTCCCGGCGCATTTTTATTGCCTAAATCCATTTGACGAGAAGATCGATGGAAGCACCCGGAAACATCCGGAGGCTTTCCCTGATCACAGCCAGCCTTTCCGCTTGAAATAGAGATACGGCAGGGCCATCGAGACGATCATCATGGCAATCGCCATATGGTAGCCGTAGGTCCATTGCAGTTCCGGCTGGTTGGCGAAGTTCATGCCGTAGATCGAGGCGACCAGGGTCGGCGGCAGGAAGACGACGGAGGCGACCGAGAAGATCTTGATGATCTGGTTCTGTTCGAGATTGATCAGCCCCAGCGTCGCATCCAGCAGGAAATTGATCTTGCCGGACAGGAAGGCGGAGTGATCGCCAAGCGACGTGGCGTCCCGCTGCAGCAATTTCAGGCGCTGGCGCAGTTCCTTGGTCAGCTTGCGGTCGACGCCGTCGAGCGCCGCATAATAGGCGACCACGCGGGAGACACTGACGAGGCTTTCGCGCACGACGGTGATGAACTCACCCTTCTGACCGACCTCGCGGATGAGGTCCTGCAGGTCGCGCGTCTTCGCGTTGGCCTTGGCGGCCTTGGTCGAGAAGACCTCCTGGGAAATCTGGTCGATCTCGGTGCCGAGCCGTTCCAGCGTATCGGCCATGCGGTCGATGATCGCCTCGATCAGCCCCGTCATGATCAGTTCGCCGTAGCTGCAATGCAGGCCCGTTCCGTTCGGCTTGCGGGCGCGCGCCATGAAGGCATCGAAGGGGCGCGGCTCGGCATAACGGACAGTGACCAGGACCTGGCCCTTGACGATGAAGGTGACGGGAACCTTTCGCGGCGTGCCTGCATCGGGCCTGGTCAGCACCGTCATGGTCATGAACTCGGCGCCGTCCTCCTGGTAGAGACGGGCGGAGAGCTCGATGTCCTCCATTTCGTCCATGGTCGGCACGGTAATGCCGAGACACTCGCCGACGGCGCGTTCTTCCTCGGACGTGGGGCTGACAAGGTCGTACCAGACGACGGGAGGCTTTGCGGGGACGGGCGTTGCAAGGCCGGACGTTGCAAGGTCGGAGGTTATGGGTGCCGACATATCGGATGGCGCCGGCGCTGCGGCAACGGCCGGCACATCGGAGGCGACGGAAACAAGGCGATCAAGGTCGTAGGCATGGATGCGCAGCATGACGGCTCCTTTTTCGGACCATCGGTCCCTTCGGAGCGCGCATCCTTATCGAGAAGGACTAGAGCCCCGGAGGAACGGGTCGGTATGATGACGTCGAACTTCGACTGTCGGGGTTCATCTCAATTGTCCTTTGAAAGAGTGGCGCCCGGTCGGACGTCACTTCGCTTTTGGAAATGTGCCTTAGAAGATGAAAAGTCAATGGCTTTTCTGTCGCAGCCGCCGCCGAAACAACTGCCGCCCCGTTGGGACGGATAACCGCGGAAGATCGGCCACCGAGAACCGGAAAACCGGGTGATCGGCCGGGTCATCTGGTGATCCGGAAGCCGACCGGCTTTTCCGCGAGCGTCGCCGGTTGTCGCTCCGCACCGGATACCGACGCACCGGGCGGACCGTGCCGGAAACGCTCGAGCATTTGCGATATGCCGGCGGTTGATCCCGCGAGCAAAGCAAGGACGGAGCCATCCGGCTCGTTGCGGACCCAGCCCGTCAAACCCAGCCGTTCCGCCTCCTCACGGGCCCAGGCACGGAAACCGACGCCTTGCACCCTTCCCGTTATCCGCACCATGGCGGCCTCGTCGTCATCGGACATGGCAACCTCCCATCCTGGGCTACTCTCATTGACATGGGGAGTGCGGAACCGAGGACAAGCCCGCAAGGGTGCCGACAATATCCGATTGGTCCCTCGCCCGTCTCATTGCTTTAAGACAAAAAAAGCCGCCGGCCTCGCGGCCGACGGCTTGAAAAAGTCGAAGGAGGCAGATCAGACGAACTGCGACAGGCCCGGAACCGAAGCGATGACCGTATCGACCACTTCGTCGCCGGCGTGTTCGCGGGCGACCGCCATGGTTTCCTTGGCAAGGCCGGTGATCTCGCCCATGCCGAGACCCTGGCTCATCAGCTGCTGGCCGAGCGCCATGACGCCGCCGCCGAAGCTTGCCATCAGGCCGCCGAGAAGACCGCCGCCGCCGGCACCTTCGCCGTTGAACTTGGCGACCAGTTCGGAAGCGCCGGGAATTGCCTCGATCATCTTGGCAACCGCGCCGTCATCGGCCTCGCGCTGCAGGAAACCGAGCATCATGCCGATCGCCTTTTCGGCGACGTCAGGGGCAATGCCGACATTTTCGGCGACGCGGGAAACCAGTTCGTTCATCAATCTCTCCTGAAGGTTTTGACGTTCACGTCAACGTAAAACAACCATCCAATAAACTCAAGCCACGGGGGCTTTGCAATTTTCACGGTGGATTCGACGCTCAAGCGTTGTTGCCAGTCCGCTGCGAGCTTATAAAAGCTTTGTGAGAGCATTGCGATGGACGAATGAAAAGCATCGCAGGCCCGCAAAACGCTCGCCGACCTGAACGGCTCTATCCTTTTGTTTTCATGCGATGCCGGGCGGGAAACCGCTTCACACTTTTCCTGGAATTGCTATTAAGGACGGATAGCCGCACGAATTTGCAGGGAATGGAACCGAATGGACGATACGGGAAAGCTCTTCATCGGCGGCAGCCGCAAGCCGGACGATTCGCTCAACAAGGCTGAATATCTGGAGCTGAAATTCGGCAACCGCCACGGTCTCGTCACCGGCGCCACCGGCACCGGCAAGACGGTGAGCCTGCAGGTGCTCGCCGAAGGGTTCTCGAAGGCCGGCGTGCCCGTCTTCGCCGCCGACATCAAGGGCGACCTTTCCGGCATCGCCATGAAGGGCGAGGCCAAGGATTTTCTCCTGAAGCGCGCCGAGCAGATCGGTTTCCAGGACTATGAGTTCGAACAGTTCCCGGTGATCTTCTGGGATCTGTTCGGTGAAAAGGGCCATCGGGTGCGCACCACCATTGCCGAGATGGGGCCGCTCCTGCTGTCGCGGCTGATGGATGCGTCCGAGCCGCAGGAAGGCGTCATCAACATCGCCTTCAAGATCGCCGACAAGGCGAACCTGCCGCTGCTCGACCTCAAGGATTTCGCGTCGCTGCTGAACTACATGGCAGACAATGCGGGAGAGCTGTCTTCCCAGTTCGGGCTGATCTCGAAAACCTCGGTCGCATCGATCCAGCGCGGGCTGCTGGTGCTGGAACAGCAGGGTGCCGAGCACTTCTTCGGCGAACCGGCGCTGAAGATTTCAGACATCATGCGCACCAACCCGAACACCGGCTACGGGCAGATTTCGGTGCTTGCCGCCGACAAGCTGATGATGAACCCGAGGCTTTACGCGACCTTCCTTCTTTGGCTGCTCTCCGAACTGTTCGAGGAACTGCCGGAAGTGGGCGATCCGGAACAGCCGAAGCTGGTATTTTTCTTCGACGAGGCGCATCTGCTCTTCAACGACGCGCCAAAGGTGCTGACCGAGCGCGTCGAACAGGTCGTGCGCCTGATCCGCTCCAAGGGCGTCGGCGTCTATTTCGTCACCCAGAACCCGCTCGACGTGCCGGAAACCGTGCTCGCCCAGCTCGGCAACCGGGTGCAGCACGCGCTGCGCGCCTATACGCCGCGCGAACAGAAGGCGGTAAAGACGGCGGCCGATACGTTCCGCCCCAACCCCGATTTCGACTGCGCCACGGCGATCACCAATCTCGGCACCGGCGAGGCGCTGGTCTCGACGCTCGAAGGCAAGGGTGCGCCTTCGATCGTGGAACGCACGCTGGTGCGTCCGCCATCCGGCCGCATCGGCCCGCTTTCCGACCAGGAACGGCAGGCGGTGATGGACAAGAGCCCGGTGCTCGGCCTCTATGACGAGGACCTAGATCGCGAATCTGCCTTCGAAATCCTCGCCGCCCGCGCCAAGCAGGCCGCCGATACCGCTGCGGCCAGGAAGGCGCAGGACGAGCTGCAATCCGCCCCGCCCGCCGGTTCCGGCGAGACG
>NZ_JALBGW010000224.1:0-6209 GCF_023006485.1 Neorhizobium sp. BETTINA12A | reverse complement strand
GTCGCGACGGTCATCACGACGACCCTGGGACGGCTGACCCGCCTCGCCAGGGGCGTTATTGCGTTGGCCGCCGTGACCACGACGATCGCCGTGTTGCGGACGTCCGCCACGCTGGTTGTTTTCACGGCCGCCGCCCGGGCGCCACAACAGGACCGGCTTCGGCTCTCCAGCCTCGGCAGACTTTGTCTCGTCGGTCACGTCGCCAGCCGGAGCCTGCTCCGCGGGAGCTTCTTCCGAAGCAACCGGTTCTGCGGTAGCCGTCTCAGCCGGCGCAGCCTCGGCCACGGCCTCGATGGGAGCTGTTTCCGTCGCATTTTCGGCCGGAGCGGCTTCCGTTGCAGTCTCAACCGGAGCGTCACTCGCATCGGCGTCATCTGTTTCGGAGACTTCCGGTGCATCTCCTGCCGAAGCCAGAGCAGCCGCGGCGTTCACGGAACTTGCATCGTGGCCTGCGAGGAATGCCTGTGCCTCTTCCGCCTTCACGGCGTCGGCCCGATACCCGAGACCCTTGAGGATTTCTTCCATATCGTCCGGCGTAGCGCCGAGAATGGAGAGCATGGCGGTCGTGGCCGTGAAGCGGCGCCCGTCATACGCGCCTTCCGGACGCGGCGTCGAGCCAGGTTTCCACTGCAGGAGCGGACGGATGAGATCGGCAAGGCGCTCCAGAATGTCGATACGCACGGCGCGCTTACCGAGGAAACGGAAACCCGCGAGTTTGTAGAACATCCTCTCGAATGTCGGATCGGCGACGACCGACGTGCGCCCCGCGGCCAGAGCCGGAATGAGATCGCCATAGCCGGGCTTGTCGAGACCGTCGTTCCCCAGCGCCCAGAGCAGCGTGATGAGCTCGGCCGGTGCCGGCTTCAGAAGCAGGGGCATAAACACGTGATAGGCGCCGAAACGGATGCCGTAGCGACGCATCGAAGCGCGCGCATCCTGATCGAGCGACTTCACGTCGTCGGCCACGTCGCGCCTGAACAGCACGCCGAGGTTTTCGACGAGCTGGAAGGCGAGCCCCTTGGCGAGGCCCTGAAGGTCTTCGGCACGGGACAGATCGTCGAGCGGCTTCAAAACCGTCGCGATGTGATGATTGACGAAACGCTCGAGACGGGCGAGCACATGTTCGCGGGCATGACCGGTCAGCTGCTCGTCGGCAAGCAGGATGACGCGCGGACGCATGACATGGTCGCTCGCCGCAAGACGGGCGATAGGCTCGCCGAGCCAGCGCACGAAACCATCGGATCCGACCGCCAGGTCGTTATTGCCCGATGCATAAAGCCTTGCCGCCCGCGCCTCGAATTCGAGCGCCAGCGCTTTCTGGGCGGCACCTTGCACCGCCTTGGCGTCGGGGCCCTCGGTTCCCGAAACGGGCGTGAACCGGAAACCGGCCAATTGCCCGACGTGATGTCCCTCTACAAAGACATCGCCATTCACACTGATTTCAGCTTCCAGCATCGCATTCTCTCTCAGGCGCTTCATGAGCACAGATGTCCTGCGATCAACAAAGCGTTTCGTCAACCTTTCATGTAGCGCGTCCGATAACCTATCCTCTATTTCCCGTGTCTTTTCTTGCCAGTGTGTCGGATCGGCAAGCCAACCAGGGCGATTAGAGACGTAGGTCCAGGTCCGGATCTGCGCTATGCGGGCCGACAATGTGTCGATTTCACCATCGGTGCGGTCGGCGCGGCGGACCTGTTCCGCCATGAATTCTTCGTTCACCGTCCCGAAGCGCACAAGATCGGAAAAAAGAGTCGAAATAAGGTCGGCGTGCTGCGCCGGCGCAATTCGTCGGTAGTCTGGCAGGGCACAGGCCTCCCAGAGTTTTTCGACCCGCTGCGGGGTGGTCGCTATGTCCTTGATTTCGGGATAACGCGAAAGATAATCAAAGGCTTGGCTGTCGGTCGCAGGAAGCGCCCGCGTCAAGCCCAGAAGGGTCGGCGCAGCATCCAGGCTTTCCCGCAGGGCCTTGAGCGACGAAAAATCGAGGTTTTTCGACCGCCACTGCAGCACTTTGACCGGATCGAAGTGGTGGCTTTCGATTCGCTCGACCAACTCGTCTTCGAAAGGCGCGACCTGGCCGGTCACGCCGAATGTCCCATCCCGCACATGCCGCCCGGCGCGTCCGGCGATCTGCGCGAGCTCTGCCGGATTGAGGCTGCGGAACTGGTAACCGTCGAATTTGCGATCCTGGGCGAACGCCACGTGATCGACATCGAGGTTGAGACCCATGCCGATCGCATCCGTCGCGACGAGATATTCGACGTCGCCGGACTGGTAGAGGCCGACCTGCGCATTGCGGGTGCGGGGGCTGAGTGCCCCGAGCACCACCGCCGCGCCGCCGCGCTGACGGCGAATGAGCTCGGCGATCGCATAAACCTCGTCGGCCGAAAACGCCACGATCGCAGAACGCTGCGGCAGGCGGGTGATCTTTTTCTGGCCCGCATAAAAGAGCTGCGAGAGGCGCGGCCGCTCGACGATGGTTATTCCCGGCAGAAGCCTCTCGAGGATCGGCCGCATGGTCGCAGCCCCCAGGAGCAGCGTTTCATCGCGCCCGCGCAGGTGCAGGATTCGGTCGGTGAAGATATGGCCGCGCTCGAGATCGCCGGCGAGCTGCACTTCGTCGATCGCCACGAAGGAGGCCTTCGTCTCGCGCGGCATGGCCTCGACGGTGCAGACGGAGAAGCGTGCATTCGGCGGAGTGATCTTTTCCTCGCCGGTGACCAGCGCCACCTGGGAGACGCCAACCTTCTCGACAAGACGCGTATAGACCTCGCGCGCCAGCAGCCGGAGCGGCAAGCCGATCACGCCGGTACCATGCGCCACCATTCGCTCAATGGCATAATGGGTCTTGCCGGTATTGGTGGGTCCGAGGACGGCGGTGACGCCGCGCCCGCTGAGGATCATGGGCTGGAAATTCAAAGCCTGGTTCCATGCATCACATAAGGCTCGGAGTTTGGCGTCTTCGCCCAAAACTCAAAGCCACGCAACACATGGCGATCTCGGCGGGCAAACGCAAGCCTCAAGAATGGCTTTTACGGCCGAAGAACGGTCGCTGAAGGCGGCAAATCGAGGCTCGGCGATTCGAATTTTAAATGCAAAGGAACAGACGCGAACGAATCGGAGACGAATCGCAGACTCAAGAAGATTCAGCTTTTGTTCACCGCTATATGTTGATGCGACTCTCGCCTTCCCCACGACATCCTGAATCTGCATCAGGATTGGGTGCATGCAACCGAAGGATTCATCCCGAAGCTGCGCTTTCACGAAGAATCGGAAGAGTCAATCCATTGATATGGTTAACGTTTTATCAATCGATTCAGGCCGTTCCACGCTCCTTCGAGCACGGAATTAAGATTCAGGCCAAAGGCGGAACGAATCACCGACGAATCACAGACATCCATGTCTTCGCCATTTGTTCTCACAAGATATGGTAGGTCTCACCGCGAGAGACCCGCAAGAAAATCGTCGTGGTAGAAACCTCAAAAGCGAATCGTTCAGGTGCCATTAACATTGGCTAACGCACTTTAACCACATGTGAGAGCACACGTTTGCAAGCCATGGAACAAAAATCGCGGCCCTACGTTTCCTCGCCAAATCCATCTCGGATTGTCTAGCGGAGTAGAAGATCATGCTCGGAACCGTATTGCTCGTTATCCTCATTCTGCTGCTCATTGGCGCCTTGCCGAATTGGGGATATAGCCGGGGCTGGGGCTATGGTCCGTCGGGCGGATTGGGCCTTGTAGTCCTTATCATCATTATCCTGCTGCTGATGGGCAGGATTTAAAAGCGGCGTAGCCGTGTGTACCAAGGGAAGGGAAAACTAACATGATGAAGAAGATCTTGATTGCGGGCTGCATGATCGGCACGCTCGCCTCCTGCACCGCGACTGAACGCGGCACTGCGATCGGTGCCGGCACGGGTGCCGTCATTGGTGGCGCAGTGTCGAACAGCTGGGGTGGCGCAGCAGTCGGCGCAGTCGCCGGCGGTCTTGTCGGCGCTGCAATCGGTCACTCCTCGGAGCGCCGCGGATACTGCATCTATCGCGACCGTTACGGCCGCCGCTACGAGGCCCGTTGCCGCTAGTCGCGGACAACAATCCAGTCCCTCAGGACCGGCGCCCGAGCAATCGGCGCCGGTTTTGTTTTGCCTCCAGGAGACTGTCGGCGTTAACCTTCGGCCAAAGGCGGAACGAATCGCCGACGAATCGGCGACATCGCCTGTTTCCCGCTTTGTTCACCGCAACATCTCGTGGAAAAACAACTCGTTAACCATATGGATAAGCCGTTTCGGCGCAGCATTATGCGCCGAAACCCGCTCAAAAGTTAATGCCGCAAATCAGCTGGCGAAGAATTGGCCGCCATTCGCCGTCAGCGTCGAGCCGGTGATGAAACCGGCATCGTCGGAGGCAAGGAAGACGACGCAGCGGGCAATCTCTTCCGGTTCGCCGAGGCGCCCGACCGGGATCAGTGGAATGATCCGCTCGTTCAGCACCTTTTCCGGCACCGCCCGCACCATTTCGGTGGCGATGTAGCCGGGGCAGATGGCGTTGACGGTGATGTTCTTCGCAGCACCTTCCTGGGCCAGCGCCTTGGTAAAGCCGAGATCGCCGGCCTTGGCTGCCGAATAGTTCACCTGGCCCATCTGGCCCTTCTGCCCGTTGATGGACGAAATGTTGACGACCCGGCCGAACCCGCGGTCGCGCATGCCGTTCCAGATAGGATGGGTCATGTTGAACAGGCCGGTCAGGTTCGTCCCGATCACTTCGTTCCACTGCTCGGGCGTCATCTTGTGGAACATGCCGTCACGGGTGATGCCTGCATTGTTGACGAGCACCTCGATGGGACCGATCTCGGCCTCCACTTTTGCGACGCCCTCGACGCAGGCCTGATAGCTGGAGACATCCCACTTGAAGACCGGAATCCCGGTCTCGTCGTGGAAGGCTTTCGCCTTTTCCTCATTGCCAGCAAAATTTGCCGCGACACGATAACCTGCCGCCTTCAACGCGACGGAGATGGCTGCCCCGATCCCACGCGTTCCTCCCGAAACCAATGCAACCCTGCTCATGCGGCCGTCCCCTTTTGCGTTGTGATCCGATCCTTCTGTGTGACCGGATACTTACCTATTTTGACATGCTTTCATCGGGGAGATAGTCCCGCCACGAAGTTTTGCAACGCCGGCGGGATTATCCACAATCTTCTAAAATATCACATGGCCTCAAGGCACATGGCGACGCCCATGCCGCCGCCGATGCACAGAGTAGCAAGACCCTTCTTGGCGCCGCGGCGCTTCATCTCGAAGAGGAGCGTGTTGAGGATGCGGGCACCCGACGCGCCGATCGGATGGCCGATCGCGATTGCGCCGCCATTGACGTTGACGATCGACGAATCGAAACCCAGATCCTTGACGACGGCGCAGGATTGCGCAGCAAAGGCTTCATTGGCCTCGATGAGATCGAGATCGCCGACCTTCCAGCCTGCCTTTTCGAGCGCCTTGCGGGAAGCCGGGATCGGGCCCGTGCCCATGATCTGCGGATCGACGCCGGCGGTCGCCCACGAAACGATGCGAACCATCGGCGTGATGCCGCGGCGGGCGGCTTCGGCTTCCGTCATCAGCACGGCAGCCGCCGCGCCGTCGTTGAGACCGGACGCGTTGCCGGCGGTGACGGTACCTTCCTTGTCAAAGGCGGGACGCAGCTTGGCCATCGAATCGAGCGTCGCGCCGGCACGGATGTATTCGTCGTTGTCGACGGTCACGTCACCCTTCCGTGTCTGGATGATGTAGGGGATGATCTCGTCCTTGAAGCGGCCGGCATTCTGCGCGGCTTCCGCCTTGTTCTGGGAGGAGACGGCGAACTGGTCCTGCTCTTCGCGGGAGAGCTGCCACTGGCGGGCGATGTTCTCCGCGGTAATGCCCATGTGGTAGCCGTAGAACGCGTCGGTCAGGCCGTCCTTGACCATCGTGTCGATCATCTTGAAGTCGCCCATCTTCACGCCGCCGCGAAGATGCGCGCAATGCGGCGCCATGGACATCGATTCCTGGCCGCCGGCAACGATGATCTTGGCGTCGCCAAGCGCGATCTGCTGCATGCCGAGTGCGACGGCGCGCAGGCCCGAGCCGCAGAGCTGGTTGACGCCCCAGGCGGTGGCTTCCTTCGGCACGCCGGCCTTCATCGCCGCCTGTCGGGCCGGGTTCTGGCCCTCGCCCGCCGG